>CAYFUI010000001.1:0-19708 GCA_964346445.1 uncultured Candidatus Saccharibacteria bacterium
AGGAAAATAAAAATAAACACTAAAACAAACAATAAATATGCACCAATTAATATTACAAACAGTGACATTGCCAATACTTGTAACATCTCTTATGGGGATACTGTTACATGAAACGCAATTAGATAATGCCATAACTAAAGTTGTTGCTAATAACAATAATATTGTTATTAAGGCCGAGATAGGCCAACGCCCACACCACACTCACTCCCACCAAGATTCTATCTTAGAACACTTAAGGGCATTTAATGCCAGTAGAAATAATGCTAAGAGAAATCGTGGTGAAAATGAGCGAAAGTATCTAATTAAAAAAAGAACATCATCAAGGAGTATGTCGAACGATGGGATGTTTTGGCCATCAGAGTAAAAAATATTAATGTAAAGTTGTATGAATATTGTTATAACCCCTCATTGGCATAATGGGGGGTTATTTTAGTACTTTTAATTCTAAAAGTAATTTATCCAACAAAGCGTTTTTATCTTTAAGCTGCCGTTTAGTCTCCTCAACTAGCTGTTTAGGGGCCTTTTCTACATATGCCTTATTAGCTAAACGGGTTTCAAGGTTTTTAACCTGCCGCCTAACGGCTTGAATCCGTGCTTCTAGGTTAGCTTGGTGTTCATACAGGGTCTTCTCATCAACATCTAACCATGCTTCCCTACCACTAGCTGCTAAGCGTAAACCTTTAGGTTGGTCCATTCTAATAACTGCTTTGGTATTAGTTAAGCTTTGGATTAGTGCTTCGTGTTCGGCAATCAAACTGTCATTATCGTAAAACATGTTATATTTTTTATTCCCCGGTAGTTCTGCCATGACAAACCTTGTCTCCGAAACTAATTTCTTAACACGAGTAAATTGCCCCGCAGATATTTCGTTATATTCAAGGGGTTTAGGCCATGGTGTGGTTATGAGTAGACCGGTAGTCCAGGGCAAGCTTTGCCAAATTGTTTCGGTTACAAACGGTGCAAACGGATGGGCAAGCTTTAAGATTGTCTCTTGCACCCATATTAAAATGTCTACGTTTGCTTCTTCCTTGCTAGCTTCAATATACCAGTCTGCCACAGAATCCCAGATGGTGTGATAGACAGTTTCCGTCGCCTCCGCAAAACGGTATGAGTTTAGTTGGTTTTCGATATTAGTTATAGCGTCATTTAGTTCTTTAACCACCCAGTGCTCGGCGATGGTGCTTGGTGTCTTTTCTTGGCTTTCATACTCTTTTGGTATCTTAGCGGTAATAAAACGTGAGATATTCCATAGCTTATTACAGAAGTTGCGCCCAGCAATAACCTTGTCTAGGCTGAATGCCTGGTTTTGCGCAGCGGAACGATTAGCGACAATGCCCATTCTAAGCGCGTCTGAGCCGTATTGTGAGAGTATTTCCATAGGGTTTACCACATTGCCCTTACTCTTGCTCATTTTCTGTCCCTGAGGGTCTAAGACTAGCCCATTTAGATAAACCTCTTTGAATGGAACTTGTCCAGTTGTATATAGACCAAGCATTAACATTCGTAGCACCCAAGCGTATAAAATATCTGCTCCTGTTTCCATCACGGTTAACGGGTAGAATTCAGCCATTTCACCCCCGGTGAGGTAATCGGTAGTTACATACGGCCACTGTGCACTGCTGAACCATGTATCAAATGTATCTTCGTCTCTTTGATACACTTTGTTATTAACAAGGATGGTTTTTTCATCTACATTTCTATTGAAGATCCAGTCATTTGGGTTATCTACGCTTTGAAAAGCGGGAATGGGAATGCCCCAGGGAATTTGGCGAGAGATGTTCCAATCTCTTAATCCTTCTAGATACTTTATGGCAACATTTTTTTTGCTTGCCGGGGTTATTTTTACTTTGTCGTCTTCTAAAGCTTTTTTAGCTAGAGCTACTAATGGTTTAACATTTATGAACCATTGTTCTTTTAAGAGCGGCTGAATTGGCTTATCGCTCTTATAGTCGTACCCAACAGTATGAACTATATCCTTCTCCCCTCTTAAGAATTGTTCAGTTTTTAGGGAAACTAGTACTTTTTCACGGGCTTCTTCAGGGGTTAGACCCGCAAATTGTGAAGGCACGTTAGTCATTTTGCCATCAAGCCCGATAATTTTACGTCGCTCCAAGCCATGACGCTCTCCTACCTCAAAATCATTAGGGTCATGAGCTGGTGTAATTTTTACAGCACCTGTACCATAGTCTGGGTCAACGTATTCGTCTGCAATAATTGGTATCTCTCTATCTGTTAATGGTAATAGTACACGTGTCCCTATTAAGTCTTTGTAGCGCTCATCTTCTGGGTGTACGGCTATTGCCGTATCCCCGAACATTGTTTCTGGCCGGGTGGTAGCCACAACTATTTCGCCAATTTTATCATAGGTGGGATAGGCAATTTCCCACAACTTCCCCTTCTCTTCTTTGTGGACAACTTCTATATCTGAGTAGCTTGTGTGATACGTAGTACTATAATTAACGATTCTTTCACCTCTGTAAATAAGCCCTTCTTTCCACATTTTTTCGAAAGTATCATAAACTGTAAAGATTACTTTTTCATCCAATGTAAAGGTTAAATGGTTCCAGTCGGCACTGGCCCCTAAAGCCCGTAACTGGAGCTCCATATTTCCTCTTTGCTCTTGTACAAAATTCCATACTTGACTATAAAGCTGCTCTCTTGAGAAGTCGAACCGGCTTTGGCCTTGCTCTCGTAGAATCTTGTCATAGACCACCCATGTTTCAAAACCGGCGTGGTCCGCACCGGGTAAATAAACGGTATTATCACCCTTCATGCGGTGGTAACGTATTAAGATGTCTTGTAGAGCTATAGCTAGGGCATGACCTACATGCAAATTACCATTCGCATTTGGTGGCGGCATGACTATAGAATAAGGCTCCCCTTCCCCGCTTGGTTCAAAGGCTGGGCTATGCTCCCATAAAGCATAGATTTCTGGTTCGTAATGATTAGGTTCATAAGCCTTAGGTAACTTCATTAATTGTAGTCCATTTTTTCCAAATTTAACCCTTTAAAAACGTGCAATTTTGGCTTCACGTGAAAGTTTTTGAACATCCTAAATAATAGGGGTCCTCACACTCCATACTGTATATTGTAGCATACATTTGTTATAATTGTGAATATGTTTTCTGTAAAAAAGTATGAAAATAAAAAAGATTGGGATAACTTAATATTAGATATTGAAGGACACCCTTTTCAATTATGGGGTTGGGGAGAGGTAAAGGGTGGTCATAACTGGACTATAGACAGGGTAGAGGTTAAGAAAACTAGTAAAAGTAGTGAAATTGATGATAAAACCATCGGTGTAGCCCAAATATTTACCAAAAAACTACCTTGGCCTTTGAAGAATTACTCATATATCCCTAGGGGTACTCATGTTAAAGGGGTAAAAACAGAAGAATTAAGCCAATTCTATGACCAACTTGCCCAATATGTAAAAAACCAATATAAAAGTGTTGTCTTATCGATAGAACCTCACAGTTTCACGCCGCTCAACTTAACTGGATGGGGAAGGGTGGGGGCAGATAACTCTGTCTATGTTGACCAAACTATTTTATTGCATTTAAACGAGCCAGAAGAGGTGCTGCTTGCTAATATGGGGCGTAAGACCAGACAAAGTATCAATAAAGCTAACCGTAATGTAGACGAAATTAAGCAAATTAACACCTTAGAAGACCTGGATGAGTGTCTAGCTATCTATAAGCTAACTAGTGAGCGCTCTGGCTTTGCAATACATGCCGATTCTTACTATAAAAAGGTTTTTAAGGAGATGGGCAGTCATTCTATTATTTATGGCGCCTACATTGAGGGGCAATTAGTAGGTTTCTTATGGCTGGCATTAAGCGGGAAGGTAGCTTATCAGATGTATAGTGGGATTAATGTAATTGGCGCAAAAAACAGGGTCAATTATGCTTTACGCTGGCATGCTATTAAAAAGGCTAAAGAATGGGGATTAACTGATTATGATTTCGGTGGTTTAATGCCTGGAGGGGTCGAGCAGTTTAAGAAGTCTTGGGATAAAGACATTACACATTTTGCTGGGGCTTATGACAAGCCATTATCTATGTGGTACCCCTTATGGAAAGTTGGGCGACCACTTGCCGGAAAAGTAAACCAAAAAATAAAGGCCCTGAAGCGTCGAATTGCTTAATCTAGCCTTATTTTGCCCAGCTAGCAGCTTCTAGGTGAAGGCTGGGGACTACCTCTAGGGAGTAGGGGTTAGTCGGTTTAGTTTTTTGGGCTTGATAGTAGCCCAGGCTTGCTATCATGGCTGCATTATCTGTGCAGAGCTCAATGGGTGCATATTCTATATTAATAGGGATGGCCCGTGCCAGCTCAGCTCTTAAGGTGTTGTTGGCGGCAACACCCCCAGCGATAACAACTGTAGATGGGTTATATTCTTTATAAGCGAATGCGGTTTTTTGAACTAAAGTTTTGACGGCCGTATGCTGGAAGCTAGCGGCAAAATCGTTTTTTTGTTCTTCACTTAAAAGCGAATTTAATTTGAAAGAAGGGTAGGTAATTTCCACACCAGTTTCCTGTTGGATCTTCCGCAAGACGGCAGTCTTAAGCCCAGAGAAACTAAAATCATAACGGTTGGCCATTTGTGATATTGGTAAAACGTACTTTAATGGATTACCTTTTATAGCGGCCTGAGAAATAGCTGGCCCACCAGGGTAGGGGAGGCCAAGCATTTTTGCAACTTTATCAAAAGCTTCCCCCACTGCATCGTCTCTAGTTTCGCCAATAATTTCATAATCCCCATGGTCTTTAAATAGCATGAGTTGAGTGTGACCACCAGAAACTATTAGGGCTAGAATAGGGAAGTTGGGTTGTTGGGCTGGTAGTTTTTTAATTAAATCTTGAATATTACGACTGGGCGCCTGCTTGCTTTTGTTTTGCCCGGTTTTTGTTAAAGGCGTGTTAGTTAAAAAGTTGCTATATACATGTGCTTCAACGTGGTGAACAGGGTAGAGTGGTTTCTTTTTTGTAATAGCTAAAGTGCGGGCTGCGAGATTGCCGACTAGGAGTGAACCAAGAAGGCCGGGTGCGTATGTAACGGCAATTGCATCTATTTGATTCCATGATAATCCAGCTTCTATTAGAGCTTGCTCTATAACTGGGTTTATTACTTCAATGTGGCTGCGGGCCGCTATTTCTGGTATGACACCCCCATATTCTGCATGTATGGCTATTTGACTGGCTACAACATTGCTAAGCAGGTAACTTCCGTCCTTAACAACTGCGGCGGCAGTTTCATCGCAGCTTGTTTCTATCCCTAGTACATTCATTTTTATATAATAACATACTTGACTTAGCTTAAAATTAGCTTAAAATAGACAATATGAAAGTCGAATTTAAGGAGGTTCCAGATGCGTCTGTATGTCAAGACTTTGTTCTTTTTGTTATGTGTGGCGTTTTTACCCACCAATGTCAGTGCCCTAGGTGTAAAAGATATAAAAGGTAGCGATTATAAGGTATTAAGTAAATATAATGTAAATGGTCCTAGCTATTGTCCGTATAATAAACAGGTAAAAATAGCCCAAGGCGAACAAATAGAAGCGTGTATATTAAGCTCGGACCGCACCCTCGTGGCCAAGTATCAAGATACTAGATACCGGGATAGGTTAGGGGTAAACTTTAATAATGGTACAGAACTATACCCTGTTATGATGAATGGGGATTACTTTAATTGTACTTACTCACTATGTTTATATTCTTCCGTTAATGACACTTTAATTAATTTAGAATTCGTTATTAACTCTTATAGCTTTAGCCCGGTTATTTATCATAATTTTACTAAGAATATGACTATTAGTGATACTTCCACCGGTAGGGTTATTAACTATAATAATCCCGAACGTGACATTATGCGTGCTACTCCCGAAGGGCCGGCTTATTTGATGACAGCCGGATCCATGGCTTTGTCTAATAATGAAAAATGGTTGGTTATAGAATTAATTGACCATGGTATTTTTAGGTTTAATTTAGAGGATGGCTCTTTTTTGCGTTTTTACGATGACATTCTAGAGCATAGTACTGCTGGAATTTCTCATAGTGAGTTTGCTATAAATGATGCCGGGGATACGGTAGTCCACATGGGTATTAATGCGGGCTTTAATATATATACAATTAACCAAGATTGCGGTGACGAATCATTACTAAGAGACCGTATGAGTAGGCGTTGCCCGGCTGAGAGCGTAAATACTGATAAAGTTATTTGGCAACGTAAATTTGCGACATCTCCTTATATTACCAGTAGTGGCACTTTAAGTTTTATTTCGTATTCAGTTGATGGTATGACACCACCCGTTTATGCACATATTGCGCCTGTGACCAACCTCGCCACCACCCCACCCGCTTCGTTGGATATTTTGGCCCTAGGTGATTCTTTCATTAGTGGGGAGGGCGAAACTGACTCCACCTACTATCTACAGGGTACTACATCACCTCCCGAGGCGTGTCACACTAGTTTTCGCTCCCATCCATATTTAGTTGCCCAGTACTTAGATGTTATTCCAGGACGGGTTAAAAGTGTGGCGTGTTCTGGCGCGGTTATGGCAGATATAAATGGCCATTCATCTTACATGGGTCAAAGAGGTCGTTTAAAAGACTTAATTACACCTACTTTAACAAAAACTAACTTAGAAAACCAAGCGCTAGAAAACTTTCTTCCAGGCCGGGTTGCCCAATCAAGGTTTGCGGCCATTGCCCAGCCCTCGGCGCTCATTGTTAGTGTTGGAGGGAACGATTCGGGCCTAATGTCAAAGTTAGGCGAATGCGCAACCCCTGGAACTTGCAAGTGGGTGGCAGATGATTATTATAAAAAGGCAGTAGAAGGTGAAATAACAGGTCTCCATGATAAATTGGTTAAAACTTATAATAATTTGCTATCCTCATCTCCGGGCAGTACTATTCATGCAATTGGTTATCCTAAATTTATAAGCACTGCTCGTGATTGCTCATCCCCAGAAGGTCTTTTATTTAATCAATCAGAGCGTGTATTTATAGAGGAGTCTATAAAATTGTTAAATACTACTATTGAAGCGGCTGCTATAGCTGCCGGTATAACTTACGTAGATATTGAAGATGCTTTTGGCGATAATTTAATTTGTAACAACCACACTGTTGCAGCAATGAATGGAGTGATTCTTCGGAGTATTAAAGATGTTCAGGAGAAAGATAATTTAGCTGCCTATGTTCTACCAGAGTCATTTCATCCTACTCCATTTGGCCATGAGTTAATTGCCAGTGCCATTGTTGGGTCTATCTCTTTAGACAACCCTTATCCGCATATTAATTTTAATACACCAGACCCAATCAGTGTGTCTCCTTTCTGGAGTGATAGTGCTGGCTATAGCTCTAACCCTAGTAAAAGTACAGTACCTATATTAAAACAGCACCCACTTTTTGATAATTTTAACCATCTTTATGGGGAGGACTTAGGAACGCGCGGTTATCCATTAGGAGTTGGTATGCTACCTGGCTCACTGGCTAGTTTAGTAATAGAAAAAGATGGGGAGACATTTAGGACAATCAACGTCAGTATAGATAATTCTGGCTTTCCGGTCATTGATGCGAATCTACATAATTTACAAAAAAACATAGAAACAGAAGAAGGTGTTTATACTGCGGTTTTCGCCGCTACAACTAATGCCGGAGAAGATATAGTTTTATATGACACCTTTATAGCTAATTCCACTACACCTGCACTTGATGAGTATACCCCTGGTGATGACCCAGTTCTCCCTGAGGACGCGCCACAGGAGCCCTTTTTACCACCTGTAGATGGTGGGTCTAGCACTCCTATCGATCCTTCCAATCCGAGCAGTCCTCAGTCGCCAGAAGCGCCGCAAGAAGAGCCAAATTTACCACCAGTTAACAATGCTAGCCCCCCTGTCACGTCCGAGAGCCAGGATGAGAATTATTTAGAAGCCCCTGCTACTGGCGTAGGCATACCGAAAACTGGGGGTGACAAAAGCCAGCTCAGTAATTCCACGTTAAATAATAGTAAGTCAAAAGGTAACCTTGCTTCTCCTGAACCGCCTCTTAGTCGGCGTTTGGTGCCAGCTTCGTTAAACCCACAGTATTTAGGTAAGATTATCTCCACAAAGGCTAAAAAGAGCCCTAAAAGCGGTCAAGTTAAACAAGCCATGACAGAAAATACTGCTACTAACCAGCGTAGTAGGGGAGGACTTGGGAGGAGTTCCTCTTTAGGCCAAGAGCCAACTGGTTTACCTAAAATTAAGGAGGTCCAACTAAACAAGATAAGAACCCTCTTAGGGTATGTAGGGGTGGTAACAATAGCTTGTGTTATCACTCATCTAACATTAAGCTATATTAATCGTAAAAATGCTGTTGACAATATTATCAAATCATAGTAAACTGTATTTTAACTTAAAGGAATCCTAATATGAATTTAGAAAAAATGCCAAATCATGAGTTAGTTATAGACAAAATTAACTATAGAAGCCCAAAGTATGATTATACTTATTTAAACTTGAACTTTTGCACTAAGGGTAAAGCCCAGTATCTGGATGCAATAACTTTTCTAAGGCAGGCGCTGAAAAGTTACTTCTCCATGAATTCTGTTTTAAATAAAGAAACCTTATTTCATATTTTAGCTTGTGATTTTACCGATGGATATTTACAGTTGCTTATTCATAACAGTAGAGGTACTGAAATAAGCGAGTTTATTAGTTATTTGGAATGTGAGTATAGATTATGGACTGGTCGTAAAAAGAAGAAGATAAGGATTGAAGCGCAAAGTATTGTCTTTCCAGACTTAATATTAGAATGTAGTGCTATGATCCATACAACCGCTGTGGACTGGTCATATAATCTTTCTTGGTCACTTCGTAGTTATTTATATGACGATGCGCCAACTTGGCTCCAATCACATGAAATAAAACGAAGATATCGCTCTTCTTCTGATTACCTCCAATTTCTGAAGGTTTATGCTACAAAGAAAAAATTCTTTAATAAAAACGATCCAGGAGACCATGATAAGTCTGATAAGAACGACTCAAACCACCCCACCGCCGGTTCTGCTAATAAATTATAAAATGAAAAAGCTGTTACCACTGGGTCTAGCTGGGTCTAGCTAGTGTATAATATAAGTATGGCAACAAAGCAAAAACTAACCG
Organism: uncultured Candidatus Saccharibacteria bacterium; assembly: GCA_964346445.1. Classification (GTDB taxonomy): domain Bacteria; phylum Patescibacteriota; class Saccharimonadia; order Saccharimonadales; family Saccharimonadaceae; genus JAGOZV01. The sequence goes on from CAYFUI010000001.1 coordinate 9,144, forward strand.
GTAGTGTAAGAAAAATATTACCGGCTAAAACCGTTAAAAGTTTAGAAGAAACCTATCGTAAAAGTCGTATACAATTAGTTTCGTTGAAGCATGGCAATCCCTCACGAAAGTTACGTGTCATAGGGGTTACAGGTACTAACGGTAAAACTACCACAGTTAACTATCTTAATAGCATATTGAAACATGCAGGTTTTAAAACTGCCATGTTTTCAACTGCGGTAATTGAAGTGGCTGGGCATTCGCAAATTAATGATTTAAACGCTACCGTAGCTACAACAGACCAGATGCAGCGGTTTTTTAAAAAAGCCAAAAAGGCTAAGGTGCACTTTGTTGTTTTAGAAATAACCAGCCATGCCCTTCATCAACATAAACTTTCCACCGTACCTATTGAAATGTCAGTAATGACTAATTTAACCCAAGACCATTTAGATTACCATAAAACCATGCAAAGCTATGCCGAAGCTAAAGCCAAAATGTTCAAAGACAATCCTAAATATATTGTATTAAATAGAGATGACGAGTGGTATAGCTATTTTGACAAATTCACTGCGGGTGAACAAAAAATAACCTATGGTGTTAATCCACAGGCGGACGCACATATAGAAAGTATCAAGCCTTATAAAAATGGTAGTGTGGCTGCTTTGTCTATTGATCACCAGGTAAAGTTAAAATTATCTACCCATATGCCCGGTGACTATAATGTATATAATGCTACCGCAGCCGCTGCCGCTAGCTACTTACTTGGTTTAAGTACTAAAGATATTGTGGGCGGTATTAAAAAGCTACATTCTATTCCTGGCCGTTTTGAAACAGTAGATTTAAATAAGCCATACCAAGTAGTTGTAGACTACGCTCACACACCAGATGCTATGGAGAAGCTTTTAAAAACTGCCAAAAAAGTTAGCAAAGGGCGTGTCATTTTAGTGTTTGGCGCAACCGGCGATAGGGATAAGTCTAAGCGTCCTATAATGGGCGAGGTAGCCGCAAAATATGCCGATAGGATATTTATAACAGATGAAGAGAGTTACAATGAAGACCCTGCTAAGATAAGAGAGATGATATTAGATGGTGTAGAAAGGGTTGGCTCAACTGGTAAGGCAACGGTTATTCCATCGCGTAAAGAGGCTATTGAACGAGCCTTAAAGGTAGCAAAGCGTGGAGATATAGTACTAGTCACAGGTATGGGGCACGAACAGTTCCGTATTATTAAAGGGAAGAGGATCCCCTGGAGTGACGTAGAGGTTATTAAGAATGCCTAGTCTCACAAAGTTGAAGAGCCAGTTATATTTTGTAGTAGCAAAATATTTTGTTTTTTGGGCAAACATTAGCTATAAAAGGTGGCAGCCTAGGACGATGGCGTTAACGGGCTCTGTAGGGAAGACTACCTTATTGAACTTACTTGAAGTGCAATTGGCTAATAAAGCCCACTATTCGCACAATGCTAACAGTATTTATGGCATCTCTTTTGACATATTAGGCCTAACTGGCATAACTGGCTCTAAGGTAAAATGGCTATATTTATTTTTTATGGCGCCAGTAAAAGCTTTTACCTTTACCCATAAGCAGGAATTCTATATTGTAGAAATAGACGGTGAGCGTCCAAAAGAAACCGAGCTTCTTGCCCGCTGGTTACGGCCCGAAGTTACCCTGTGGGTTAGCTTTGGCAGGAGCCATGCAGTCCAATTCGACCAGCAGGTAAGAGACGGTAGTTTTAAGACAGTTGACGCAGCTATATTGAATGAGTTTTCTTGGCTACCTAAATTAACTCAAAAAGCAGTTATTTATAATGCGACCAATAAGGACATTGTTAGTGTAGTTCGCCCCCTTAAGCTAGAAAAATTTCCCATCACTAATAAAGCTATAACCGCGTATGAAGTGTGGCCCAATAAAACAGTGATGACGGTGAACGGCTTGAATTATAGTTTTAACCAACCGCTGCCAAAAGAAGTTTTTATACAAGTAGCAATGGTAACTACCTTGGCAAATTATTTAAATATAAAACCTGTCACTAATTTTAAAGATTTCGTTCAACCACCAGGACGTAGCAATTTTTACGATGGTATAAAACATACGAAAATTATCGACAGTAGTTATAATGCCCACTTAATTAGCATGGAGTCTATGATAGACCTATATAAGGAAATGCAGGTTTCTGGGGAGAGATGGATTATTATTGGAGATATCGTAGACCAAGGTGAAACCGAAGCAGAGCAGCATACACAATTAGGCAAGGCTTTAAAGCAGGCAAATTTTGATAAATATATATTTGTCGGCCGGCGCACCAGTCAGTATACCTACCCTCAGCTACCTTCACAAAAAGCAGTTTCGTTTTTGCACCCCCGCGATGCCTTAAAGTATATTAAAGGTGAGATTGAGGGTGGTGAAACGCTTTTGTTCAAAGGAAGCCAATACCTTGAGGGAATTATAGCCGAGCTACTTGCAGATAAAACTAACGTTGCTAGTTTACCGCGACAGGATAAAGCGGCAAAGAAACGTCGGGCAAGGTGGGGGTTAAGTTAATGAAAATTGCAGCTACTAAGAAAGGTGAGAAAGTTAAAAATATCTATGTAATACATGGATGGACCTACACTATTAAGCCGTGGACGCCAGTAGTCTCCATCCTTAAAAGCCGCGGTTATAACGTTATACAACTAAAAGTACCTGGTCTGACTACAAATAGTGACACCAGCTACACCATTACCGACTATGTTAATTGGCTAGATGGAGAGCTACAGCAGGTAAATAAAAACGATATAGTTATTGCCCATTCTAATGGTGGCCGTATAGTGTTAAATTATTTAAATAAATTTCCTGGCAAATTTAATAAGTTAATTCTTATCGGCAGTGCAGGCATCTATGATGACCGTAGGCAGAATGCTTTAAAGAAACAGGTTATGCGGGCAGCTGCTAAGGTTCTAAGCCCAATAAAAAAAATACCATTGGCGCGAAAAGTGGTGTATAAAGTATTAGGCGTTAGTGATTATAATGAGGCGCCAAAGCATATGAAAAAAACCTTATCTAATATGATTGAAAGTGACAAGAAGTTTGTAATACCTGATAGTTCTATAGAGACTGTTCTAATTTGGGGTTCAAAGGACAACGCTACTCCTTTATGGATGGGGGAAAAGTTACATAAAGCCCTTTCAGGATCGAAACTGATTGTAGAAGATACTTGGGGTCATGCGCCTTATATTACCCATCCGTATGAGCTGGCTAACTTGTTAACAAAAGAGGTAAATTAATGATATTTCAATCCTTGGGCTCACAGTACAACTTTAAACAGGCTTTCAAGCACTTAATAACAACGGGTAATGCTAACGATAGCGAAAAGCTAAAAAGCTTTTTGAAGGAGTATTATGGTGGGGTTGATGTAGAGCTATATAGTAAAGGCCGGACCGCCCTTGCAGAGGCCATAAGAATGGCTACTGGGGGGCAGGGGCGTGTGCTTATTACTAGCTTGACTTGTTATAGTGTGGAGCAAGCTGTCATAGCCGCGGGTTGCCGTCCGGTTTATGTTGACATTGGCTATAATCACCTTCAATTTAATACTTCTGCCTTAAAGAAAGCCTTTGAAGATTTTGATGATATAAAAGCTATTGTAGTGCAAAATACCTTAGGTGTTCCCGTAAATATAGCTGCAATTAAAAAAATAGCAGACGAGAATGACGTGGTAATTATAGAAGACTTAGCTCACGCTGTTGGTTCAAAGTATAAAGACGGAACCGAGATGGGTAAAGTTGGTGATATTGTGATGCTTTCTTTTGGGCGCGAAAAGGCAGTAGATGTTACTAATGGCGGCGCGGTCATTCTAAGAAAAGAAATAAATAGACGTCTAAAAAGGCCAAATAAAATGCCAAGCAAAAAGAACCAAATAAGAGATAGGATATATCCGCTTTTTGCCCGTACGGCCCGGTTTTTATACCCAATAGGGTTGGGGCGGTTATTAATTGCATTTTTTTACAAAATGCGGTGGGCTATTAAAAGCGCAGAGGGAGATGTTGATGTGACACTTGATATGCCGTACTGGCAAACTAAATTGGCGCTTGAGAAGTTAAAAAATTTAGATGCAGTGGTGGCTGAACGCCAAAAGAATGCAAAGAAAATACTCGATAACGTAAAGCTCACGCCAATTAAAAATACGCTATCCCCTGAAGCTTCCTTAATTAGAGTGCCTTTTGTTGTAGAAAACCGTCATGAAGTACTGCGGGCTTTAAAGAAGGCAGGTATTTTTCTAGAAGATGTTTGGTATGATGCACCAGTATCACCGCGCCGCTATTTAAATGATTCATTCTTCGTTCGCTCAGAAGCGCCACAAGCGGTTAAAATATCTAACGAGGTTATAAATATCCCAACACATATGGGGCTTAGCTCACATGATATAGACAGTATGGCAATTATAATTAACCGGGTGGGCATAGATGCTAAGCGTTAGTCTAATTAAAGCGGAGGAATGGCCAAACTTACAAGCTGCTTTTAAAGAAGCAAACTTTCTTCACAGTGTACATTGGCATAATTTACATAAAACTCTTGGCCTAGAAACTGAGGCGCTGGTTATTAAAAGGGATAAAAAAATTATTGGAATGGTGGTGCTAATTGTAAAAGACGCAAAACGGGGGCGCTATTTAGAGATCGCAGGAGGTCCATTGATAGATTGGAGCGATCCCGATATTGTAAAGTTTACAACAGAAACTATTATTGAGGTTGGTAAAAAATACAATGCCCACTTCATTAGGTTGAGGCCCCAGGAAGAGCATGGTAAGATGCCCATAGATTTAAAAGAGCATGGCTTTAAAAAAGCACCAATGCACCTGCATGCAGAGCATACTTCGATTGTAAGCTTGGAGCCAAGTGTAGATGACCTGTTAAAAAGAATGAGGCGACAAACCAGATACGAGGTGCGTAAGGCAGAAAAGCTAGGGATTACTGTAGAAGCAAGGCCAGCTGAAGAAATTATAGATAAGTTTATTAATTTGCAACAAGAAACAGCTAAGCGACAAGGTTTTGTAACTTCGTCACCTGAATTTTTAATTAAATTAGCCGAAACTTTTGGTCCCGATGCCAATATTTATACAAGCCATCATCATGGTGAGGTATTAAATATGGCTTTAATTATTAAAAGTGGCCGTGAAGTAGATTATTTCGAGGCGGCCAGCACAACTAAAGCTTATAAGTTACCAGGTGCTTATGCCTTGGTTTGGCAGGCTATTAAAGATGCTAAAGCGGCGGGCTATAAAAAGTTCAATTTATGGGGAATTTCTTATAATAATAATCCTAACAATCGTTATGCGGGAGTTACAACATTTAAACGCGGCTTTGGTGGAGATGATGTTACTTATGTACCGGCTCACGACTATGTTTTAAATAAACCACGATATATCTTTAACTGGTTAATAGAAACCGCTAGACGTAAGAAAAGAAAACTATAATGGAGGCTAATAATGTACGAAATTAAGAATGTAGTTGATAAGGATAAGTGGGAAGCGTTTACTGCCAACCAACCAGAGGCTAACTTTCTACAAAGTTGGCAATGGGGGGAATTCCATAAAAGCCGGGGTAAAAGTGTCATACGTAGGGGTGTATATAAAGATAAACAGCTGGTAGGCGTTTATGTCGGACAAGTAGAGGATGCGCGCCGCGGTAAAAGGCTAGAAATAGCTGGAGGACCCATCATTAACTGGGAAGATGGTCATTTAGTTGAAGCAGTGACTGCAGACATAAAAGAGCAGGCAGGAAAACATAATGCAGTATTCGCTAGGATTAGGCCGCAATTGCCTCAAACTGAAGAAGCCTTAAGTAATTTTAAAAAGCATGGCTTTAAAAAAGCACCAATGTATTTGAGTGTTGAATTAGCAGGAGTGCTGGATTTAAGCCAGTCGGAAGAAGAAATACTAAAAGGCATGCGCCAACGTCTAAGGCGGGCTCTTAGAAAAGCCAAAAAGAATAATGTAACTATTGAAACCTCAACCAATCCAGCCGATATTGAAACTTTTTATGATATACAATTACAAACCGCCAAACGGCAAGATTTCGTTGCCTTTAGCAAAGATTTTTTAAAAAAACAATTTGAAGCTTTTGCCCAAGAAGGGCAGGCCGTGTTGTATACAGCTAAGCATAATGGGGAAGTGTTAGCACAGAATTTCATGATTTTTTATGGAAATGAAGCTTCTTATCATTATGGTGTTAGTACACAGCTAGGGACACGCTTATCTGGTGCACCACTACTACACATGCAGGCAATGAAGGATGCCCGGGAGAGAGGCATAAAAAGATATAATTTTTGGGGGATTGTTCCAGAAAACGATACGACGCACCGTTTTTATGGCGTTAGTGTGTTTAAGCGAGGCTTTGGTGTAGATGAATTGCAATATATGCCGGCGCACGATCTCGTATTAAAGCCAGCTAAGTATAAAGGTACCTGGATGGTTGAGAGTGCTAGACGTAAGATCCGTAAAGTTTAATTACTACTATATTTTATATATTTATTATTAATGACTGATGCAATAATGGCGGTCACTAGCATACCTACCGCAGCAATTAATAGGCTAACGCCGACTCCGCCTGGAAACAGCCTAAATGCAGCCGATACTATGGTTAATATTAAGAAGAAGGATGCGTTACCTAACATTAATTTACTTTGTTTAATGATACTTAAATAAAACAGGCCAATAACACCTAACATTGTCACGGCTAACCATAGGAAATCCAAAGTACCGCTGTAACTAGCCAAGTACAGACTAAAGAAAATAACAAATGTTCCTAGCGAATTAAACGCGCTTTTTTCACCCTCTGGTATAATATTGAAGCGTGCAAAAAGGTGTGTCATGTAAATTAGCAATGCGCCACTACCGCCCCATATAAAGTATTGCCATATTTGGTTATGAAGTGGCACAGTGGAATGGAAGGTCAGGCGTGAAAGAATGATGGGGACAGATGCACTAAGTAGAAGCGTACCAAACAGATATAATAATTTACTGTTTACATATTTTCCTAGTTTTATCTCTACTACCCCTATTATGGCAAAGAAAGCAGCTAATAAGTAGGAGGTGACAAGGATAGTATAGTTTTCGGCTAACTCTAACGACGCTATAAAGCTACCAGAAATTAAAAGAAGGATAGCACTCATAATTAAAGCATTGCCTAGCCCAGCCGAGGTAGTACTAGAACCAAATTTTTTGTAATAAATGCCACCAGCAAGTAAGACAGAGCCAAATCCAAGTGTAGCAATCGTCTTAAGCAAGGGCATTATGCTTGAGAACTGAACAACCGAGACCATAATTGCAATGTAAAAAATTATCCCAGCTACATAAAACATAATGTCTGATGCATTAGCTTTTCCGCCTTCAACTACCACTGGCTCCTTGGTTGTTTGTGTTAGTGGTTTATTTTCTGTGGTGACCACTTCGTTCACTTTTAGGTTATTGCGGTTTGAGATAATTTCAATCAGGTCGTCCTCAGTAATTAATTTTTTATCTAAAGTTTTATTAATTATACTAATAATTTCATCTCTTTTTGACATAGCTATTTTACCCATCCAATAAATTGTATGTCATAACTATCAATTTCTAACCTTTTATAAGCAAAGTCTTTTTTCAATATCCACCCCCGTTCACCGTTACTATAAAATAAGAAGCCCCCACTGGAGTCTGCTTCGACAAAACTGTAACCTTGTGGAGATTTTGATGAAGGGTCTATTTTGTAGGTTTTTGCTTCCTCCAAGCTAATTGGTTTGTAAGAGTCTAATGAGACATCGTATAGGTAAAGAGTGTTAGCATTAGAGGCTCTCTCTGATTGCCAGTTATAAAGGTCAGGCGTTTCTTTGTTGTTAAGTTTAGAACTAATGATTCCTGCGTTGTTCACCTCAAATGCTTGTTCGCAGTTGTATCCCTTACAGTAGATGAAGTTGGTAGAAGGTTTTGCAATTAGCTGGGGAATGACTGAAAGCCCGATAACGAGCAGGATGATAATTATGGGAATGGTAAATAAAAGAATCACCTCTTTTAATTTATTATTTTTTGTTTTATTACTATGTTTATTTTTATTGTTATTCATATCACCATATTACTACATGGTTTTATGTTTGTATAGAACACAAGATATGACAGTGGGGCAATGATAGGTGAATTAGCACTCAAGCTTGACGACTGCTAAAATGCTAGCTATAATAATTGTATAAACAAGTTAAATAAAAGGAGGAGAAATGAGTTCACCAATTACGCCTTTGGGCGACAGGGTAGTAGCCACCAAAGAAGAGGCTAAAACTAAAACAGCTAGTGGTATTCTTCTGCCAGAAAGTTCAAAAGAAGAGCCAATAATGGCCACTGTGGTTGCAGTAGGTAAAGATGTTAAAGAGATTAAAAGCGGCGACAAGATAGTTTACACAGATTACCGCGCAACTAATTTAAAGATTAACGAAAAAGATTATTTAGTTGTCAAAGTAGAAGATATTCTAGGAATTATTAAATAATTGTTTATTAAGTAAAGGAGAAAATATTAAATGGCTAAAAAAATATTTTATGATGATGATGCAAGAGCCCGTGTTTTAGGCGGCGCCAAGTCATTATATGATGCAGTAAAAGTAACTTATGGTCCCAAGGGGCGTAATGTAGTTTTAGAAAAAGCTTTTGGTGGCCCTACCGTTACTCATGATGGTGTAACTGTAGCCGAGCATATAGAGTTGCCAGATGATAACGAAGAGACTTTAGGCTACAAGGTAGGTGCAGAACTTATCAAGCAGGCAGCCTCTAATTTAAACAAGACGGCCGGTGACGGAACGACCACAGTGACCGTTCTAACTTACGCCATTTTAAAAGAAGCTAACCGTTTAATAGCGGCTGGGCATAACCCCATGGAATTACGAAAAGGCATTGAAGCGGCTGGAGATGAAATTTTACGTGGCCTAAATAAATTAGCTGAACCGGTAGAAGGTAATTCAGACCGTGTCGCAGAAGTTGCTACAATCTCTGCCGGCGATGAACAGATTGGTAAATTAATTGCCGATGTTATTAGTAAGGTTGGTAAAGATGGTGTAGTTACCGTTGAAGCAGGCCAAGGACTCCAGTTAGAGTCTGAGGTAGTAGAAGGCTTTACTTTCGACCGCGGTTGGAGCAGCCCTTTCTTCGTAACAGACCCAGCGCGTCAAGAGGCTATTTATGACAAGCCGGCAGTTGTTCTTACGGATAAGAAAGTTTCTAGTGCCCAAGAAATTTTACCACTAATTGAAAAGCTGGTTCAGGCCGGTAAGAAAGACATAGTCTTAATTGCTGAAGAGGTAGAAGGAGAAGCCTTAAGTGTCCTAATACTTAATAAATTAAAGGGTGTGCTTAATACTGTGGCTGTAAAAGCCCCTAGTTTTGGTGATAGGCGTAAAGAGATTCTCGAAGACATTGCTATACTAACGGGTGCAACTGTAATTAATGATGACATTGGTTTAACATTTGAAAATGCTGACCTTAGTGTAGTTGGTAGTGCTCGGCGAGTAATAGTTGGTAAAGATGAAACTACTATTGTTGAAGGAGAAGGTACTAAGGCTGATGTTAATAAGCGGATTAAAGAAATAGAAGCCGTAAAGGAGCATGCTACAAGCGATTATGAAATAGAAAACTTAGAAAAACGAATAGCAGCCCTTCTAGGTAAAGTGGCAGTTATAAAAGTAGGAGGCGCCACAGAAACTGAAATAGATGAAAAGAAATTCCGAGTAGATGACGCTGTAGCCGCCACTAAAGCGGCCTTGGCTGAAGGGATCGTTGCAGGTGGTGGCGTAACCTTAGTTAACTTGGCAGCCAACTTAAAGACCGGTGGTTCAGACAGTCATAGTGCCGGCAAGCAGATTTTAAAAAATGCCCTAGTTGTACCATTTTTACAGATTACTACTAATGCTGGTCTAAACAGTGAAGCATTGCTTGCCCAGGTTCAAGATGCGCAACCTGGTTATGGTGTTAATGTAAATAAGCCACAAGATGGCATAGTAGACCTAAAGAGTGTCGGCGTGATTGATCCAGCAAGGGTAACAAAAGAGGCGGTTCAAAATGCAGTCTCAATTGCCAGCACCGCCGCCACAATGGGCGCCTTGGTTGTAGACCTTCCTGAGCCAGAGGCACCAGCAGCAGCTGGCGGTATGCCAGGCGGCATGGGGGGAATGTATTAAAAGCTAGTTAAGCTATAAAGACATTCTGTTAAAAACGGCTTCTTCTGAAAGGGGAAGCCGTTTTAGATTATTTGAGAATTGATTAGCGGATAAGTTAATCGTCTGGGTTGGTTAAATATTCAATTTCTTTAATAATGTCTAGCAATGCTTCGGCGCGCTTTGTTTCATCTGTAATTTGCTTAGCCGTCTCATGTGCCGGCTTGATAAGTTCTTTATCATCAGAGCTACGAATAAGCAATAAGTAGGTCTCAAACTTCTCTTCTGGCGGTAGGTCTAACTTACCAATTAAGGGACGCAGCTCTTCCAAGGCTTGGGCCTTAATAGGGTCTAAGTCTGAACTAGCTGTAGGGTTTTCGTTTATGCTTGGTAGTTCTGGGATCTCTATATCTTGTATCGCCTCAACTTCTGGAGTAGGAGCGGG
>CAYFUI010000001.1:19808-52760 GCA_964346445.1 uncultured Candidatus Saccharibacteria bacterium
GTAGTTCTGGGATCTCTATATCTTGTATCGCCTCAACTTCTGGAGTAGGAGCGGGAGGAGTGGCCGGTGCCGTTGCTGGGGGAGGGGTTGGTGTTGGGTTAGCAGGCGGAGTGTTAACTTCTACCGCTTCACCTTCTGTTGCCGCAATCTGGGCATTTATATCCATGTTCATATTAGGACTTCCAGTAAAGTCCATATCTGCACTATCTTCTATCTCTGTAATACCAGCCAAAGCCTTTGCAAGGTCTTGGTCGTCACTCAATGGTTTTGTGTCGTGTTGTATTTCGTCCATTTCCCACCCTTATTGATACTTATGCTTACTTAAATTATACTGTATCATAGTTAAGTAGTAAATAACAAGGTGGTAAAATGTTAGACAATAAAAATGTATTAATCCAACGCGATCCTAAACGGGCTCTAGATGTCGCGGCGCAGCAGTTTCATCAAGCAACTTTTGCGGCAGACCTAATTAATGGAGAATCTACAAAAAAACAATTCTCTAATGTGGTTATGATTGGTATGGGTGGCTCTGCCTTAGCGTCTTTAGTGGCTTATGACTGGCTTAATGTAGAGATAAAGCAGCCACTAGAGGTTGTGCGAACTTATGATATTCCCGGCAGTGTTACGGAAAACACTTTAGTAATAATAAGTAGCTATTCTGGTAATACAGAAGAAACCTTAACGGCGCTTCATCAAGCAAAAGACCGGGGTGCCTTTGTGACTATTATTACCGCTGGAGGGCAGTTACAAGCTTATGCTAATGAAAACAACACACCTCATGTTATCCTACCTTCAGGTGTGCAACCACGAATGGCTTTAATATATGCCTTAAGAGCCACTCTTAGGATATTAGCCCACTATAATATTGTTGGTTACGAGAAATTTGATGAAATTGCCCAAGCAGCTGGGTGGCTAGAAGAGCAAAGTAGTGCCTGGACCCGTGAAACGGAATTAAAATATAACTATGCAAAACAAATTGCTTTAAATGCCGTAGGTAAAAGCGGCGCATTTTATGGTGGTGCAAAGACCGCCTCTATCGCCTATAAGTGGAAGATTAGCTGGAACGAGAATGCAAAAAATGTAGCATTTTATAATATTTACCCTGAATTTAATCATAATGAATTTATGGGGTGGACTTCGCATCCAATTGAGAAGCCTTTTGCGGTCTTTGACATTGTCAGTAATTTTGAACATTCACAAATACTTAAACGTTTTGAAGTGTCTGATAGACTATTAAGCGGGCGTCGTCCAAAAGCCCGTCCAATAGAGTTAGTAGGTGACACACTACTAAAACAATTATTATGGGGGGCTATTTTAGCAGATTTTGCTAGTATTTATTTAGCCATATTAAACAATGTTGACCCAACACCAGTGAAGCTCATAGAAAAGTTAAAAGAAGAATTGAAATAAACTAATAATCGCTAAGGAATTAATGGATAAAAAATTAACGTTATTATCGCCTGATGGCAAAAACCAGATAAGCTTCATTCTAGAAGATGGAAAAATTTATTATTCAGCGCGTCGTCATTATAAAACTACGATTAAACGCTCTCGCATCCAAATAAGTCTCAATGAGGCCAGTAGCTTAGGTGCGTTGGAGTTTGTTAATAGTGCAGAAAGTTTCAATGTCAGTGACTGGGAGCCAGTGGTCGGGCAGTGGAATAAAATAAGTAATCGTTACAACGAGCTTATGGTTGAATTAAATAACACAAAAGAATATTCAAACCTTAAGAAGTTTGTGGTGTTTTTACGAGCTTACGATGATGGTGTGGCTTTTCGTTATGAAATACCTAAACAAGACGGGTTAGATAAGTTTACTATCAAGGCTGAAAACACTTGCTTTAGGGTGTCAAAAATGGCTCAAGCTTGGTGGATTCCCGCCTATCAACCAGACAGATATGAGTATATTTACCAAAAGACGCTAGTAGTAGATATGCCAGCGGTACACACCCCATTAACTATAGAGATTACACCCGATTCTTATGTATCAATTCATGAAGCTGCTTTGTATAACTACGGAGCTATGGTGTTGAAGTATGACGAAGAGAGGAAAGAACTAGCTTCAGAAATAACACCATTAGAGGGTGGAGAGGCTGGTAACTTTAGTGAATCTTTTTCATCACCATGGCGGGTAATTATACAGGCTGATAAAGCAATAGATCTAATAAGTAGCACAATTGTTCTTAACCTTAACCCGGCACCCCATATGGACATGAGCTGGGTAAAACCGTTGAAGTTCATGGGTATTTGGTGGGGGATGTTTGTTGGAGAATTCACCTGGGAGTCAGGTGAGCGGCATGGTGCAACAACCGAAAATGCTATAGAGTACATTGATTATTGTGCCGAGTACGGCATACCCGGACTTTTGATTGAGGGGTGGAACGAAGGCTGGGACGGCGACTGGACAAAGAATGGTCACCTTTTTAATTTTACTAGTACATACGACGATTTTGATATTAGAGAGGTGGCTCGATACGCTAAAGAGAAAGGGGTGCAACTTGTAGGTCACCATGAAACATCAGGTGATATTATAAACTATGAAGCACAGCTAGAGGATGCCTTTAAGTTTTATGATGAATTAGGCATTAAATATATAAAAACCGGTTATGTGGGCAGTAGAATGAACCATAAACAGTATCATCATAGCCAGTTTGGCGTGTCACATTACCAGCAAGTTGTCGAGAAGGCCGCCGAGCACCAAATAATGCTTGATATTCATGAGCCGATTAAGGGAACGGGAATAGAAAGAACCTGGCCTAACCTCCTAACTAGAGAAGGAGCAAGGGGTCAAGAATATGAAGGTGGTGGTATTCCTCCTTCGCATGTACCAAATATTGTCTTCACCAGGATGCTTAGTGGTGCTTTTGATTACACTCCCGGCATTTTTGATATAGCTAACCCAGTCAAAAGAGTAACCTCAACTTTAGCAAGGCAGTTGGCGCTATATGTTATAGTTTATAGCCCTATGCAAATGGTAGCCGACCGCCCCAAACAATATAAGAACTATATGGATGCTTTTAAATTTATTCAAGACGTACCTGTTGACTGGGCAGCCACGGTGCCAGTGGCTGGAGCTATTGGTGACTATGTTATCATTGCCCGCCGTGATAAATATAGCAAAGACTGGTATGTAGGGGGAGTCACAGGTGATAATGAAAGGGTGGTGCATTTTGAGCTTTCCTTCCTATCTGAGACACGTAAATATACGGCCGAGATTTATCAAGATGGTGATTCGGCGCACTGGCGAGATAACCAGCATGATATATTTATTTACGATAAAGAGGTGACATCTTCAGATAGTATTAGGGTGCGAATTGCACCCGGCGGTGGTTTCGCCATACGCTTAAAAGCGCACCAAGATAGTGAGATGGGAGACGCTTGTGGCGAATAGACAAAGCAAAAAGCTGTTTAGTCATAAAGATGCTTGGTTAGAGCCGCATAATCAGCAAATTATAGCACTCGATAATTATATAGAAGATAAAACCACTGAAATATTATCAGGAAAAAGCCTAAAAGATTTTGCATTAGGGCATCAATACTTTGGTTTGCATCAGAATGAAGATGAATGGGTAATACGAGAATGGGCACCCAATGCAACACGGATAGTGCTTATTAGTGAAGGTGGCAACTGGAAGGAATTGGCCGCTAATAATTTTACCTTAAAAGAAAATGGTACTTGGGAGTTAAGTGTACCCTTAAACAAGCTTAAGATAGGTGAACGTTATAAATTACATGTTTATTGGGATGGTGGTGATGGTTTTCGCTTACCTTCTTACGCTAATTATGTTGTGCAAGATGGGGATAGTAGTAATTTTAATGCACAAGTGTATCGCAGTGAATATCAATGGCGTCACCAACCGCCAGTTGCTAAGCAGGAGCACCCATTGCTTATATACGAAGCCCATACTGGCATGTCTAGTCAAGAAGAGAAAGTTTCAAGTTATAAGGAGTTTGCGCAAACTATCATTCCACGCATTGCTAGGGCTGGCTACAATGCTATCCAATTAATGGCCATACAAGAGCATCCCTATTATGGCAGTTTTGGTTATCATGTATCTAATTTTTTTGCTCCTAGCTCACGTTTTGGGACACCCGACGAGCTTAAGTATTTAATTGACACAGCCCATAAAAACGGGCTCTTAGTTATTATGGATATTGTTCACTCACATGCAGTAAAAAATGAAGACGAAGGATTGGCTAACTTTGCGGGAAGATCTACTCAGTATTTTTACCAAAAAGACCACCCAACTTGGGACTCCAAGTTATTTGATTATGGAAAGCCAGAGGTAGTTCACTTTTTGCTAAGTAATGCCCGTTATTATTTGGAGGAATTCAAGTTCGACGGGTTTCGTTTTGACGGTGTTACCAGTATGATTTACCATGACCATGGACTGGGCAGTGGAATTGGCTCCTATGATGATTATTACGGTAATAATATCAACCGGGATGCTTTAATGTATTTACGCAATGTAAATACTCTTATTCACCAAGTTAACCCTAATGCTATTACAATAGCGGAAGAAGTGAGTGGTTATCCAGGCCTTGCGGCGGCAACTAAAAATGCCGGTATTGGTTTTAACTATCGGCTAAATATGAGTGCCCCTAATTTATGGATTAATCACATCGAAAAAAAGATGGACGAGGATTGGCAGATGGGAGAGTTGTTGCACGAGCTAGCAAGCTATCGTCCTGAGGAAAAGACAATTACTTATGCAGAATCGCATGACCAGGCGCTTGTGGGTGATAAGACACTTATCTTTCGTTTAATTGACAAAGAGATGTACTATCATATGCAAAAAGATGATCCTAACATGAAAGTGGATAGAGGAATTGCTTTGCACAAAATGATACGCCTCCTAACAGCGAGTGTTCATAATGGTGGGTATTTAAACTTCATGGGTAATGAGTTTGGCCATCCTGAATGGATAGACTTTCCCCGAGAAGGAAATGATTGGTCTTATAAATATGCCAGAAGACAGTGGGATTTAGCTGATAATCCAAACTTAAAGTATGAAGGACTTGCCAGTTTTGATAAGGCAATGCTACGGAGTATAAAAGATGTTCATGGAGAGGTTGTCAACGTTACTATAAATGAAGATGATAAGGTGATTAGTTTTTCTCGAGATGACAAATTATTTGTGTTTAATTTTAATGCAGAAAAATCATTTACAGACTATGGCTTGCCGGTTAATAGGGAGGGCTTATACCAACTAGAGCTAAGTAGTGATGACCCATCTTATGGTGGTTTCGCCAGCTTAAAGGAAGATCAAACCGAATATCCTTCATATTTACACGCTAAAAAACCCTATATTAAAGTATATCTCCCAGCACGCACCGCAGCTGTTTATAGCGTATAGTTTAATGTTATAATAATAGCGGAAGGGTGTCCGAGTGGCTGAAGGAGCGCGCTTGGAAAGCGCGTGTGCGGGCAACCGTACCGTGGGTTCGAATCCCATCCCTTCCGCCATATCTCTATAATGAAGTGCATAAAGGGCTGTAGCAAAAACTACAACCCTTTTTGCTTGCAAACCACATATATAGTGCTTATACTAAGTATAATACGCTACATATAGTAGTTTTGTAATAAATTGTGATATAAATCACAGGGGGTAAATAGGGGTATATTATGGCAAAAAATATAACAAAAACTAGTAATAAAAAAATTGAAATCATTGACGCCGCTGGCAAACGTCAACCATATGATGCTAAGCGTTTAAAGTTAAAATTACTAAATGCTACGCAAGGAATGCCTAACCAAATTAATATGGTGGCAACTATCTTAAAACAGACAGAACTAACATTATTTAATGGAATGTCTGCAAAAGAGCTAAGTGAATCTTTAATTAATGCAACGCTACAAAATATTAAAGATGATCCTGATTATGATGATGTAGCGGCTTACTTACTCCTGGAAGCTTCTTATAAAACTAATTTAGGAAATTATAGTAACGAAAAAGAGTTAAAAGCTTTACACGCAAAGAAGTTTCCCGAATTTATAAAATGGGGTGTAGAACAAGGTTTGTTAACGGCTGAGTTAACTGATGGTCGTTTTGACATGAAAGTTTTGTCTAACGCTATAGAACCAGCAAGAGATAGGTTGAGTAAATATCTAGGGGTAGTTACTAATATGAACCGTTACGCCTTACGTAAGGGTAGCGAAGAAAGTGCAGAGGTACCGCAGTTTACTCACATGCGTATAGCTATGGGTATGGCTATTTATGAAGAAGACCCTACAAAGAGTGCGCTTGATTTTTATGAACACATGAGTAAATTGCATTATGTACCGGGCGGTTCAACCAGAGTGAATGCTGGGGGCGCCCATCCACAGTTGTCTAACTGTTTCTTAATTAATGTAGATGATGACATGGAGTCTATTGCACAGAGTGTTCGGGATACGATGTTTATTGCTAAGGGGACTGGTGGAATTGGTATAGGGTTTACCAAGCTACGTGCAGCGGGGAGTCCCGTTAAGACAACAAACACCGAAAGTACTGGACCGATACCGTTCATGAAGATGATAGATACTGCCTTGTTTGCTGTTAGTCGAAAAGGTAAAAAAGCTGGAGCAGCCGCTCTTTATATGGAAAATTGGCACCTTAACTTTCCGCAGTTTTTAGATTTACGCAGTAATTCAGGAGATCCATATTATAGAACTCGTTTTGCTGATACAGCTGTTTTTATAAGTGATGAATTTATGAAGCGGGCACAAAATGATGACGATTGGTATTTATTTGATCCGGCTGATGTAATGGATTTAACAGAACTATATGGTTCCGAATTTTCGAAACGTTATAATTACTATATTAAGCAAGCGCAAACCGGAAAAATAAAACGGTTTGAGAAGGTATCAGCTAAAGAGCAGTTTCGGCAAATTTTAATACAGCTACAAGCCACCGGTCATCCTTGGCTAACTTGGAAGGATACCATTAACGTGCGGGCCCTAAACAATAATACTGGCACTATTCACTTATCTAACCTATGTACCGAGATTACCCTTCCACAAGACAATGACAACATTGCCGTTTGTAATTTAATTAGTATAAATTTAAGCGCCTTTTTAAACAACGAAACAAAAGAGTGGGATTTAGATGAATTGGAGAAGAGTGTCCGCAGCGCCTTACGGCAACTAGACAATCTAGTAGATATCACCAGGTTGCCGGTGCCAGAAGCTATGCACGCCAATAGTCAAACCCGCGCACTGGGGTTAGGCCTAATGGGTTTTTCCGATGTCATAGAAAAGTTAGGTTATAGCTATGAAAGTGAAGAGGCTTATAATTTAATTGATGAATTGACAGAATTTATTAGTTACTATGCCATTGACGAAAGTGCTAATTTGGCACAAATTCATGGTAGCTACCCGGCTTATAAAGGTAGTGGCTGGGACCAAGGCATTCTCCCCATTGATACCATTGATGCATTAGAAAAAGATCGTCAAGAAGCGGTGAAAATAAGCCGCAACAAAAAGTTAGACTGGGAAAAACTTCGCCAGAAGGTTAAGAAGGGTATGCGCAATGCTACTGTTATGGCTATTGCCCCAACTGCCAATATCGGACATATTGCCGGTACGACTCCAGGTATAGACCCGCAATTTTCGCAGCTTTTTAGCCGCTCAACTTTGAATGGGAAGTTCTTAGAGATAAACCGTAATTTAGTAAACCAATTAAAAGAACTGGGCTTATGGGAGAAGGTGAAAGATGACTTACTCGCCAGTCAGGGCGATGTGCAAAACATTGAGCAAATTCCTCAGCACATCAAAGATATTTATAAAACCAGTTTTCAACTATCACCATATGCCTTTTTAGAGGTGGCAGGACGGGCACAAAAGTGGGTTGACCAAGCAATAAGCCGTAATATTTACTTAGAGACAAGAGACATAGATGAGTACGAGAAGATTTATAGTGAAGCCTGGAAAAGAGGCCTTAAAACTACCTATTATTTGCATGTCAAACCACGCCATCAAGCTGAGCAAACTACAGTGTCGATAGATAAAACACGTCAAGAAAAGGTAAGGACTGGTGGAGCTATGAGCGGCTTTAGCTTTGCCCGTAAAAAGAGTAATTAAATATAAAATTAGGAGGATAAGTAATGACAAAAGTAGCTAAAAAGAATACAAAAAAGACAAGCGACGCTAAGGCACCAAAAGGTATTTTAGGGTCTGGGCTTAGGGATGGCTTAAGCTTGCACCCAATACGCTACCCATGGGCCTACGACCTTTATAACCAGGCGGTGGCGAATACTTGGTTTCCCAACGAGGTGCAGCTGTCTCAAGACCTGGTAGATTTTGAGAAGCTGAGCGAGGATGAGAAGCATGCATTAAAAACAGTTATTAGCTACCTTAATCCTAATGAACTACTAATTAATAAGTCATTAGCATTTGGGATATACCCCTACGTTAATGCGGCTGAAGCCCAGCTGTACTTGAGCAAACAAATGTGGGAAGAGGCAAACCACTTTATGACATTTGAATACATTATAGAAACCTTTCCCTTTGACAGGGAAGAGATCTACGCCGCTGGTTTCGGCAAGAAGTCATTAGCGGATAAAGCTAACTTCCAAAATAAATATCTAGAAATTATGCTAGACCCTAACCTAGACATTACAACTATTGAAGGCAAAAAAGACTTCGTGCGGGCACTGGTGGCCTATAATATAGTACTAGAAGGAATTTGGTTCTATAGTGGTTTTATGGTGGGGATGAATTTTAGGCGACGGAAACTTCTGCGTAATGTCGGAACCTTATTGGACTGGATAACCAAAGATGAGAACCTTCATTTAACATTTGGAATTAACCTCCTTTTAACTATTATGGATGAAAACCCGGAGCTTCAAACACAAGAGTTTGCCGATGAAATAAGAGAGCTCATTTTACAAGCTGTCGAAATAGAAAAGGCGTACAACGAAGACATGCTGCCTAATGGCATCTTAGGGGTTAATGCCGACTATGTTAACCAGTATGTTATGCACATGACAGACCGCCGATTAATGGAGTTAGGGTTCGAACCAGAATATAATGTTGAAAACCCAGCACAGTGGATGACGACAGCTAATGACACACTAGAGCTAGTTAATTTCTTTGAGAGTACTAATACTAGCTACGAAGTAAATACCACTAAATAAGTAATGAGAAAAGGAGGGAGTGTTTAGATGGATTATGTTTATTGGTTCTCTAGCGATGCAGCAGTTCATTCTCAAAATTTAGCACATAATCCTCGCATTAATTTGTCCTTAGCTTCACCAGACACCAGTAACGGTTTAAAGAGCGTGTCAATTAGCGCTAAAGCGTTAATTGCACCAGAAGAGGATGAAAAAGCACGTAAACTTGCCAAGCAGCGCTTAGGTAAATTGCCCGCTACTTTTTAACCTATGGAAGTTTATAAATTAAAAATAGGGCAGAAGGATCATGAGAAATCCACAAGTAGCTGTTGGTATTATTACAACTAAGAAACAGTGAAAAAACGCTACATATAGCGTATAATAAAGCATAAGCAACACTAAAGACTAGGGGGATTAAAATGTCTGTACAAACTATTATTAATGATAATATGAGCCTTGAAGAGAAACTTGCGGCAATTGATAACGCCATGGAGCAAGCAGTAGCTAATGCTGGTACGGTCAGTGGGGGCGCGGTAGACCCAGCTGAATTAAATATGTGTATTGGCTGCCAATAAGAATCATTAGCCTATAGTATACAGGGTGGTGTCTGTTTGCTACACTAGTTATAAATGCAAAAAGATATTGCCCAAATTATTACTGAAAAATTTAAGGTTGTTGAAAACCCTCTTATAACGCGTCCCAATAAAAACTTTGGCGATTATTCTACTAACGTTTCTTTAATTTTGGCTAAGAAAACCGGTCGTACTCCGCTGCAAGTAGCAGAGACAATTGCAAAAGAGTTGCAATTAAACCCTAACTATCGGGATGTTTCTATTGCAGGACCTGGCTTTATAAATTGGACAGTTACGCCTAAATTTTTAGTTAAAGCATTAAACCACGAATGGTCCGAAAATTTCGGTGGTGAAAATGTTGGTGCGGGAAAGACGGTCATAGTCGAATTTCCTAGCAACAACATGGCTAAACCCTATAGTATTGGCCACTTACGTCCAGGTAATCAGGGCTGGGCGGCAAAAAAATTACACCAAAAAATGGGCTGGAAGGTAATTACTGACAATCACTTAGGTGATTATGGAACGCCATTTGGCATATGGGTAGTTGGTTTTTTAAATTTTAGTAGTGAGAGTGCTTTGCAGGAAAAAGGTGTTTACGAACTGGGACGCCTTTATATTAAAACCAAGCAGGCTTTAACCAAAGAAGAAGAGCAGGGCGGTAATGTTTTAGCTAAACAAGTTCAAGCCTGGCTGCTTAAATTAGAAAATGGTGACGAAGCGGCCCAAAGATACAATGAAAGATTCCGTAAAATAAGCTTGGATCATATACACGATATTATGTCGCGCCTCCGCATCAAAACAGATTATGAATTTGGTGAAGCTTATTATGCGCCATTGGGTAAGAAGGTGGTACAACAGTTAGTCAAGGATGGTCGGGCCCAAAAAAATGCTGACAACTCTATTATTATTGATATTAACGATTACGGTATAAAAACACCGGTCCTTGTACAAAAGGCTAATGGGGCAGCGCTTTATGCCACCACAGATATTGCTACAATTATCCACCGTGAAGAGCAGTTTAATCCTACTAAGGTAGTTTATGCGGTTGGAGATGAACAAAGTTTTTATTTTAAACAATTGTTTGCGGTTGCTCGTAAGCTAGGTGTAGACACAGAACTTGTTCATTTGAATTTCGGGCTAATTGATCAGATTAACGAACAAGGAATGCGTGAAAAAATGAGCAGCCGTAAAGGCGTAGTATTAATGGAAGAGCTTCTTGATAAAGCAGAAAAGAAAGCCTATGAGATAGCCGAAAAAGGTGTACAAGAGGGGAATGTACGACCATCCATCGAAGACATTAAAAAGGTAGCCTTAGGGGCTATTAAGTTTTCTGACTTCATGGCCGATCGCCGAACAAATATACTGTTTGATTGGGAAAGTATATTTTCCTTAAATGGCTTTAGTGGACCAGCAGTACAATACGCTGCAGTTCGCATTAATAATATCATCAACAAAGAAACCGGTGGTGCACAAGTTGATGACAATTTAACAAAACTTAACCTTGATGAGTACGACTTTAGTGAAGAAAAGGACGTATTGTTAAAGCTGTTAGATTACCCGGAAGTGGTAAGGTTAGCTTATGAAAAGTTAGAACCACACCGTTTAGCAGCTTATTTATATGAACTATCTAGGACGATGAATCGCTACTATGACCAGGTGCGGATTAAAGAGTCTAAGCAGCCAATTAAAGAACAGCGGCTTAACCTCCTTAAAAAAGTTAGTTTTGTTTTAAGCGATGGATTAGATATATTAGGAATAGAAGTGCCACAACGCATGTAGCTACAGGTTCAATAAGTTAAAGGATAATTAATGAAAGAAGTAAAAACAGTTCAAAAAATAAAAAAGGTAAATAAGAAAATAGTTACCAGGGCTAAGCATGCAGAAGAAATTGCCAAAGAGACAGCAGAAAAGGCGAAAGAGAAAGCTAAAGAGAGTACCGAAAAAGGTGAAGTTGGTGGATTTTTTGCCTTTTTAAAAGCGCAAAATGTGGCTGGTCTGGCCATTGGTTTAGCGGTTGGTACAGCCGCCACCGATACAGTACGCAAATTTGTTCAAGGGTTTGTTGATCCTATTGTACAACTCCTCATAGGTTCGCAAGAATCATTACAGCGCGCTGTCTGGCACGTTAAAATATTAGGGCGCTCTGCCGATATTGAATGGGGAGCCTTCCTGTCATCATTAATAACACTCTTTACGACTGCAATTGTTATTTATGCAGCACTAAGGATGAGCGGACTATACAAGGCGCCAGTTGATGAAGAAAGTAAAACCACAGATAAGAAAAAAGAGGATAAAAAATAAAATGTCTAAAAAAGCCTCACTACTGTGGATGGACTTGGAGATGACTGGATTAGATCCTAGTGCCGACGAGATTTTAGAGGTGGCGGCGGTTGCTACGGGCTTTGACCTTAAGCCAATGGCTACCTATGAGGGTGTGGTTAAGGTAGATCCTAAGACGCTAGACGAACGGATTAATAAAAATGCTGTTTTTTGGGATGCTAATAAAAAAGCCAGAGATGCCTTAATAAAACAAAATAGTACCGGCAAACCTTTATTTAGTGTACAAGAGGATTTAACTGAATTCATAACCGAGCATTTTAATTTAGAAAAACCTATCTATTTAGCAGGGAATTCAGTCCATATGGACCAAAAATTTATTGAAAAGAATTGGCCTAATGTAGCTAAGCTACTGCATTACCGCATATTAGATGTTAGCGCTTGGAAAATAATCTTTGAAAATGTTTCTAAAAAACGTTTTATTAAGCCGGAAAGTCACCGTGCTCTAAAAGATATTGAAGGAAGCATTGAAGAGCTAAGGTTTTACATGAATAGCTGCGGGGCACTAGTAAATGAAAAATAGTACCCTTGAAGAGTTTCTATTAGCAAAAGCCGATACGAAAAAAGACACAACACTAGTTCCTGGTTATACAGCTTATCGGCTTAAGCTTGAGCCAGCAGTCATGAATAGTGTAAATGGTGCAGCGCCAATGAGGGATGTTTTTGCGTTAATCAAAGAAAATTCAAAGCCCTTGCAACTTAGTCTACGCTGCGAACCTGCTCTAAGTAGACACCTTCAAGAAGAGTATGAGACAGTAATGCCCGCAGACAACATGAATAAACGTTATTGGATAAAAGTATTAATAACGGGGCAATTGCCTGAAGAGGAAATTAAGGATTTAATTAATCTTAGCTACAGTTTAACACAGAGCAATATTTAGTAAGCTGGTTTAGCTTTTTTGTTATAGTCTTCTAGTTGCTCAAGAACTGGAGTTAAGTTATCTATCCCTTTGAGCAGGGCGGCTTTCATGTTAACTCCAACATTAGTTTTGGAAACCCGTTCCATTAAGTTTATTAAGCTGGTTAGCTCGTAAATCATTTCAATGGTATAAGTTTGGTCAAAGTTACCATTTAAACGCGCGTCTTCTAGTAGCTCCTCAAGCTTAACTGTATTTTCTAAAGCTATTATTTCCTTATTACTTTTTAGCCTTTCCATTTTTATGCCCTGAGCGGCAAAGCCCGGTGTAGTATCACGGATTGTGTCTTTAAGAACTAAGGATAGGGTAGTGTTTAAGGCGCGCAACTTATTATCTTTAATCACTCTTTTTTTAATGGTTGTTTCTACAACATTGTTTAGCCCATACATCTTTCCAGCTAATTGCTTAACCGGTGTTAAGCTTGTTCCACTAAATTTGGTTACGGCAAATAATAAACCTAGCACCACAAATAAGCTGGCGCCCCCAATGATTAATATTTTTTTTAATGAAGGGCCTGTTTTTACTACTACAGGCGTTGCAATCTCGTCTAAGTAGGCGGTAGAAAGAGGTGGTTGTCCTGGTTGACCGGTTGGACTAGGCTGTGACGACGGTTGAATATTAGTAGCGCCTTGATTGTGTTGTTGTTGATTAGGGTCCATATATACTAATTTAAGCATAAAAGATATGTTTATTAAAGGACTATTTACCGCGCCAAACGCTAAAGCCTTGGGCGCTAAAATAACAATGCCATGATTAAACTGTTATAATGTGAACTATGCAAGATGCCAAAGAAGAGATTCGTGCCAGGCTGGACATAGAGGATGTGATAGGAGAATATGTGCAGTTGAAACGGGCCGGGCGGAATTTAAAAGGACTAAGCCCTTTTACTAATGAAAAAACGCCTAGCTTTATTGTGAGTCCAGAAAAAAATATTTGGCATGACTTTTCTTCAAATAAAGGTGGCGATATTTTTTCTTTTATAATGGAAGTAGAAGGATTAGACTTTAAAGGTGCTCTAGAATATTTAGGACGTAAAGCAGGGGTAGAAATACAAGCTTACAGCCAAAAGCCTAGTGGCTATACAAATATTAAGAAGCAGGTCATGGACCTAAATGCATTAGCCAGTAAATATTATCTTCATACCCTGGCTAATAATGAGCAAGCACTAAACTATGTTATAAGTGAACGTAAAATTAACAAAGCAACTATCAAAAGTTTTGGCATAGGCTATTCTCCTAGCACGGGAAAAGCTCTAGTGAGCTTTATGGAAAAACGAGGCCACAGCATAAATGATATCAAAAAAGCCGGCTTAACAAACCAGTATGGTGGGGATTTGTTTAGGGGGCGTATGACCATAGCCTTAACAGACCCGTCCGGACAAGTTATTGGCTTTACCGCAAGGCAATTAGCCGATCAGACAGGTGGACCTAAATATTTAAATACACCGCAAACAGCTGCCTATGATAAAAGCCGGCACGTTTTTGGGCTTTTTCAGGCTAAAGAAGCTATACGTAAAGAAGGGTTTGTGGTAGTGGTTGAGGGTAATATGGATGTTATTGCTAGTCACCAAGTGGGGGTAAGTAATGTGGTGGCGACCGCTGGTACTGCCATGACAGAAATGCACCTAAAGACATTAGCTAGGTTTACCGACAAGGTTAAGCTAGCTTACGATAATGATGATGCCGGCCTTCTAGCAACAGAACGGGCTATTGCCTTGGCTAGTAACTTAAAGATAGACTTATTTATTGTTCAACTACCACCTGGCTTTAAGGACCCAGACGAATTAATACAGAAGCAGCCGCAACTATGGTCTCAGGCGGTAACAAAAGAAGTGCCGGCAATTGATTGGGTTATATTAGAGTATCAACAGAAAGAAGATTTAACGACTGCAATTGGACGCCGTAATTTTGTAGCCGCTGCTGCAAAATTAATTAAACAATTAGAAGATAAAGTCGTTAAAGATTATTACATTGACTTAATAGCTAGGAAGAGTGGAGTGCCAAAGCCAGTTTTAGAAGAAAAGTTTAAAAAGGTAGACGAAAAACCAAGAACTTACAAAAAGGTTAAGCCCGCTAAAACTGCCACCAAGTCGGGGGTAGCTTCAGATTCGCACATCGTAGATAGCTTATTGGGGCTTTTAGTCTTAATGGGTCGTGGCGTAGAGCTACTGCCCGCTAATATAATTGCGGTGTTGCAAACCGCTCAGCAAAGAGAGTTATTTGATTATATTCTGAAAAAGCAACAATTTACACAGGATGAACTGTTCACAGAGTTGCAAAATATAGAAACATATGTAAAAATAATAACATTAAAGGCCGAAGAACGTTATTTAAGTTGGAGCGACGAAGCTAGGGAAAAAGAGCTTTTTGAATTGGTCCATCGCCTTATGAAAAAAGAAAGAAAACAAAAAAAGGAAGAACTATTAAAGCAGCTTAAGGATGCTGAGTTTTTAGGCGATGAAAGTAAAGCGCGTAGTATTCGAGCAGAATTAAACGCGCATATAAAGGAGAATAATGGCAGATAAGAAAAAATTTGTAATCCCAGAGGAAGAGCTTGTAGTAGCTAAAATTGTCGAAGAGGAAGAGCCAGCACCAGAAGACCTCGAAGAAGATGAAGAGATTGAAGAGGACTTAGTTAAAGAACAGTATTTTGACGACTCTACCGATGATAGTGTGCGCATGTATCTACGGGAAATTGGGAAAATACCACTATTAACCAGTGAAGAGGAGTTTGCCCTTGCACAGCGTGTCTTAAAGGGTGAGAAGAAAGCTAAAGACAAAATGGCCGAAGCTAACATGCGGTTAGTTGTTTCTATAGCCAAGCGATACAGCGGCCGTGGCTTAGACTTCTTAGACCTTATTCAAGAAGGTAATACCGGACTCTTACGGGCCGTGGAAAAGTTTGACCCAGACCGTGGTTTTAAGTTTTCTACATACGCAACTTGGTGGATTCGCCAAGCTATTACAAGAGCTATTGCTGACCAGGCAAGAACTATTCGTATACCAGTCCACATGGTAGAAACTATTAATAAATTATTACGCACCCAGCGGAGGATGACGCAAGAGTTAAATCGTGAACCTACCATAGAGGAGTTAGGTGCAGAATTAGAGATGACGCCAGAAAAAGTGGAATATGTCATGAAGATTAAGCAAGACATAACCTCTCTTGATGCAGGTGTGGGGCGAGATGGTGATGATGAGGATAGTACATTAAGTGACTTTGTTGAAGATGAAGATAGTGTCACTCCAGAAGATTCTGCAGCCACACAATTACTAAAAGAGCAAGTAAAAAGCGTTTTATCAAGCCTGTCAGACCGTGAACAAAAAATTTTACGGATGCGTTTTGGGCTTGATACCGGAAAAACCCATACCCTTGAAGAGGTGGGGCAAGAATTTTCTGTTACTAGGGAGCGCATTAGGCAAATTGAAGCGAAAGCATTAATTAAGCTTCGTAAGCATAAAGACGCTAAAAAGCTGCACGAATACTTATCTTAAGAAGTTTATCTTTTTAACTAGTTTGTCAATTTGTTGGTAAAACTCTTCTAAATTGCCATAATTTGTAACATAATGGTCAGCAATTGCTAGTGGGCCACCTTTTTCTAATTTTTCAATTTCCGAATAGTCGCGCCTACTAGCTTCCGTCCTATTTAAAGGCCGTAACGGCCGTTCTGCTAGTCGCTTATGCCGAACTGCTCGTGGTGTAGCTATTCCTACAACCGTTACTTCATTAGAGAAGGCGTCTTTTAATGCCTTATACTCTGTCCAAGAATATAGTCCATCGGCTAGGATATTTTTTTGTCCGGCATTTATAAGGTCTTCAATTTGAGTTATTATTCTAGTAACTATGACATCGTTGCCATGCTCAAGGCGCAGTTTTTCTCGCATCATTTTTTCATTTTCTGGAGTAATTTCGAACCCCTCTGCTTTAAGCGCATCCAGGACTACGCCGCCAAAATAAACCTTAGGCATGCCTTGTTTTGATAAATAGTCTATTGCGGACGTTTTTCCGGCACCTGGCATGCCGACAAAAGCTAAGATGGTTGCACGTTTTCTAGCCATAAGCTTATTGTACTATATTTTATCCTTATGTGACAAAAGGTGGGGTAAAGTGTAAAATAGTAATATAACAAAAGGAGGAACTATGAGAGACCAATTGTATCAACCAGGTGTAGAGTACGCACGGGAGCTTATACGCGCTGGGCACTTTGTTGTTGATAAAGGGGATTGGCAAGAAGTTAACCCTGGTACCGAGCAGTCTGACGCCTTTATAGAAGAGGCTGGCGTAGAGGCTTATGCAAAATGGCATTTGGCATATAAGCCAGAATTAGATGCCAATGATAAAACCGCTTATGCTTTTCCTTATGGCGATTATGAAAATGTACACCGCTCGGCTTTAATGGCAGCGGAAGAGCGGGCACGGCAATATCAGTATGAAGAAATACGCCTAGTGGCTGTAGAGCTACTAGAGCTGTTAGACCAAGAAGCTAAACAAAACGACTAGGTCTAGGATGAAAAAGCTGGCCGTTATAGACGGTAAATCTATATTTTATAGAGGATACTACGCCATGCCTCACCTTTCAACCAGTGATGGAATACCAACTGGGGGAGTGTTTGGTTTTGCTAGTTTATCTATTGAGTTGATTAAAAAGATTAAGCCGGATTTTGTTGCTGTAGCGTGGGACAAGCGCGGCACTAATATAGAAAAAAGAAAGAAAATATATCCGGAATATAAAGCCGGGCGAAAGCCGGCTCCCCCAGATTTTTACGACCAAATACCAATTCTCTATGAACTATTAGAGGCTTTTGGTTGGCCTTTATATGAAATAGATGGCTATGAGGCAGATGATATAATGGCAACTTTTTCTAAACAGGCAACGGATAAAGGTGTCTTCACAGACCTTATAAGTGGTGACTTGGATATTTTGCAGGCATTGTCACCAACCGTCGATGTTTATGCTATGAAAAACGGTTTGGCTAACATAGAAAAATTCGATGAAACAACATTTAGCGAAAAATATAAAATTAAAATTGATCAGTTCTTGGACTATAAGGCACTGGTAGGGGATAGTAGCGATAATATACCTGGCGTTCCTGGAATAGGTAAGAAAACAGCTCAGGTTCTGCTAAATGAGTATGGCAGCTTAGATGCTATTTATGAAAATATAGATAATATAAGTGCCGCTACAGCTAAAAAATTAGTGGCTGGTAAAGAATTAGCTTATATGAGCAAACAGCTGGCGCAGCTATATTTTGATGTACCAATTAAGCTAGATTGGGCTGCTGCGGATGTGCATGATATTGACCTCTCTAAAGTGTCTGCAGTTCTAGCTAAATTAGAATTTAGCTCTTTAGTGCGGCGCTTACCAAAGCATATGAGCCTTGAGGCAGGGCAAGCACCACTGTTTACCACAGAAACTGCAACGTCAAAACAGTATGATGGGCACATTTTGCTGCTGGATGAGCAAAAGAACCTGGTAATTTCATCCAATAAGGATCAGTTAGAAGTAGTTAAGCCCAAAGATATTTTAAGAACCATAGAGAAGTTGCAAAATGAGACAGTGGTAGCTTATGACCTTAAGGCGCTTTATCATGAATTAGCTACCATGCCCACACTTAAAAGCTTAAGTGATTTTAGTAAAACTAAAGCCCATTTCAATAAGCCATTCGACCTAAAGCAAGCAGAGTTTTTAATTAACCCCCTAAGACGGGACCGTAGCCCACTGGCTTTATTTGGTGGCTATGAACCAAAGAGCGTCCAAGAAGAAGCTAACTTATTACGACAAGTATATAATCGGCAAAAAGAATTCTTTTCTCAGAACGAAAAAATTCAATATATAGCTAATACTTTAGATTTTCCATTAATCTATCTTCTATTTAAGATGGAGAAAATTGGTATAAAAATTAATGCACCTCTCCTAGACGCAATGGGTAGGGACATGGAAGAGCAGTATCAAGAGGTCGAGAAGCAAATTTATGAAATTGCAGGCCGACCATTTAATATTGGCAGCCCTAAACAGCTTTCAGAAATACTATATGAAGAAATGAAACTACCAACTGCCGGTATTAAAAAAGGTAAAACTGGTTATAGTACCGGACAAAAAGAACTGGATAAACTTAAAGGCCTTAGTCCAATTATTGAATTGATTGAAAAAGCGCGAGAAATTAGTAAATTAAAAAACACTTATGTTGATACATTGCCACGCCTCGCAGATAAAGATGGGCGTATACATACCACATTCAATCAAGACGTTACGTCTACCGGCCGTCTAAGCAGCACTAATCCTAACCTCCAAAACATCCCTATCCGAACCGCACAAGGGCGTGAAATACGTCGGGCTTTTATTCCGGCAGAGGGAAATGTTTTTATAGATGCCGACTATTCGCAGTTTGAGTTGAGGCTAGCTGCTGTTTTAGCACAAGATAAAGAGCTGATTGAAGATTTTAATAATGATATAGACATTCACGCTAAAACGGCTAGTGAGGTCTATGGGGTGCCGCTAGATGAGGTTAGTAGTGAGCAGCGTCGCAACGCTAAAGTAATTAATTTTGGTGTTCTATATGGTATGAGTCCGCATGGTCTAGCAGTGGCAACTGGTATGAGCAAGCAAGAGGCTGCAGCTTTTATTGAGAAGTATTTTACGGTGCGCCATAAAATTAGAGCCTATATTGACTCTACCCTTGAAAGTGCTCGTACTAATGGATACGTTGAAACGTATTATGGCAGGAAGCGTCCCACACCCGACATTAAAAGTAGTAATTTTATGGTAAGGACGGCGGCGGAAAGGGCGGCGGCAAATATGCCAATACAGGGTACAGAAGCCGATATTATGAAAAAAGCTATGTTAGAAATAGAGAAAATTTTACCCCCGGGAAATGGTAACCAATTATTGCAAATTCACGACAGTATTTTAATGGAAGTGCCAAAAGAAAAAGCAGATAAATTAGCTATCCAGATAAAAGAGGTTATGGAGAGTATTACGCCTGAGCTTGCCATTAAATTAAAGGCGGACGTCCGGATAGGGGAAAGCTGGGCGGCGGTTTAGCTTTTATTCGAGCGTTCTTTCATGTGGTATAATTAAGTTATTCGATTATGATATAAATAAGGAGTTTATTAGTGGCAAGACGCAGAACCTCCAGAATATTACCAGTTGTTTTAGTGCTGATTGCAATAGTCATTGCCACAGCGGTTCTTATCTCATTAGCAAAAGCGGTTTTCCTGGGAGACAATAATGGTAGCAAACCTAAGAAAGAGGAGTCATCTCTTACCATAGATCCGGCAGCCGCTTTGCTCGATACAGCCGCCGACCGTTCAGTCTCTTTAATTGCCAGCGGCCCTATTGTGGCACAAGAGAATTTTCGTTCTTACCAGATAGTCATCGGTCCGAGCAGTCGAAAATTAATTTTATATGAAGGGTATCTGGGTACAGTGGTAGATTCCATAGAGTATAGTAATAATATTACGGCTTACGCTGAATTTGTAAATGCTTTATATAAAGCTAACTTAGTAGCAGGCGTGCCTATACATGAAGAGATGGATAGGGATGGTATTTGTGCCACTGGCGAATTTTACGAGTTCGATTTATTAAAAGACTATAACCGTGAACTAGTAGCCAGGTACTGGACGTCAACCTGTGGTGGTTCGCCAGGCACCTTGAAGGCAAATGCGCGGCAAATCATTGACTTATTTATTGTGCAAGTGCCAGAAGCGCGCCAAACACTTAAGAAGATAAACATTTACGGAGGTTAAACATGCCTGAGCTACCAGAAGTAGAGGTAGTAAGGGCTGGCCTAGATGAGGTTTTGCCCGGTGCAGTTATTTCTAAAGTAAATATATTCAATCCTAAAAGCTTTCAGGTGTCAGCAGAAGACACAGTAGCTTTTGTCAATAGCGCCACCATTCTTGGAGTGCGTCGCCGGGCTAAAATATTATTATTTGATTTAGACTCCGCTCATACTATGGCTATACATTTAAAAATGACTGGACAACTAATTTATCGCTCAAGCATAAAAGAAAAATCTTTTGCTGGTGGTCATCCAGATAATAGTCTTATTAGTGATTTGCCTAACAACCACACCCGTGTTAGTTTTAATCTATCACACTCTACCACGAAGGATGTCGGTAATTTATTTTTTAACGATATGCGTAAGTTTGGTTGGATTAAGCTTTTCCCAACTACAACACTTTCAGACCTTCCATTGTTACAAAAGCTAGGACCTGAGCCATTAATTGGTCAGCCCCAAAAAGAGTATCTAGCACGAATTAAGCGTCGTCCTAATAGTAAGATTAAAGCCGCACTTTTAAACCAGGAGGTAGTAGCAGGGATTGGTAACATTTATGCGGACGAGGCATTATGGGGTGCTAAAGTTAATCCCGAAACTAGGGTTAAAGACCTAGATGATAGTAAATTAGAAGAAATTTTACAGGTTGCTATCAATGTGATGGCACTGTCTATAGAAAAAGGTGGCTCAACCGATAGAAATTACGTTGACTCTAAGGGGCAGCGTGGAACCTATTTAGAGTATGCTAATGTTTTTCGTAAAGAAGGCGAAGCTTGTAGTCGCTGTGGTGAAATAATATTAAAAATAAGAGTAGCTGGGCGGGGTACGCACATTTGTCCAGGCTGTCAACCACAAGTGTCAGAAACTAAGCTATAATAAAGTGTATGCTATACGTTTTAGTAGGTGATAACCACTATTCTATCAAAGAGCGCATAAAGGAGCTGGAAGAGGAGTTAAAGCTACCGATAGTTCGCCCAAACATTGATAGTCTTACTCTGGACTCACTTCGTCAGCTGCTAGGCGGTACAAGCTTGTTTTCCACGGAGGAAGTAGTTGTACTTAACGGGTTAAGTAATAATAAAGAAGTGTTTGCGCCTGGGGTAGAATTATTAACAAAATACCATGACCAGGCTAAGGTAATTTTAATTGAAACCGCTTTCGATAAACGTACTGCTCTATTCAAAAAACTAAAAGCGGTTGGTCAAGTTGAAGAGTTTAAGCAGTTTAGCGAACGAGAAATACCTCTAGTTAAAAAATGGCTAAAGAGCACTCTTCATAGTAAGGGCTTAGAGGCGTCACCTAGCTTCATGGATGCGTTAATTGCATGGGTTGGTCCCCAGCAGGAAAAACTAATAATGGCCGTGGAGCGGCTGAGTTTAATGGACGCACTAACAACTAAAGGTGTAGAAGAGTATATTCCTAAAACGCCAAGCAGCTTTGCATTTGAGCTTCTCGCTGCCGCTCTGAACAAAAATTCAAAAAAAGTAATGTCTACTCTGGATGAACTAAAAAAAACCCAAGACCCTTACTTATTAATGGGACTAATAACTAGCCAGTTAGTGCAGGTGCTTGCCTTAGTAAGAGCTCCAAGCCACCTAGCAACTGGCGTAATCGCCAAAGATATGGGCGCGAGTCCATACGCCCTTAATAACTTAAGTCGTTCAATAAAAATAAATAGCCAACAAGCAAACAAAGCTATAAAGTATCTGTACGAAGCGGATGAAGGCATTAAGAACTCCAGTCTTAGTCCATGGCAGGCCCTAAGTATAGCGCTATTACGGATGACCGCGCTGTAACAGTTTAAATACTAATTATTTTGTTGTCTTTTTAGCAGGAGCCTTCTTGGTAGGCTGTTTTGTGGTATCTTTTTTAATGGCTTTTTTAGGAGCTTCTTTATTAGCTGTCTTTTTAGGTGCAGTTTTTAACTTTACACCTTCTTCTTTAGCAATCCGGGATAGCCTTTGCTTACGCCTAGCTACCGTATTCTTTTTTAACAACCCTTTTTTAACCGCTTTATCTAGTTCACTTTGAGCAGTGGCTAGTGTTTCAGCCGATGGGTCTGCCAAAAAGGCTTTAGTAGCAGTTTTTATGCTACGTTTTGTCTCAATGTTACGTTCTCGACGCTTTTCGGCTTGCTTAGCCCGCTTTGTGGCGCTTTTAATGATTGGCATTTAATTCCTCTACAACTTCCTCTTATGTTTTATTAAACTATTAACTTAATCAAGATTAAATTATAGCGTAAACTGGGGTAAAAGTAAAGCCCCTATTGACTTTATAGGGTGATGTGTGTTATGTTGGTTATGATTAAAAGAGAAAAATAAAAATGGCACAACCAAAAATAATAAAAAAGAAAAGCGACAATAGCGATAAGGAAAACTTAGCACCAGCTAACGAAGCAAGGTTGAAGCTAGTTGACGAGATCCAAAAGAATAGTAATATTTTAATTACTGTTTCACGAAACCCTTCGGTTGATGCTTTGTCGGCCGCACTTGGGCTGACCGCTATTATCGACAAAATGGGGAAGCACGGAACGGCTATCTTTAGCGGTAAAGTACCACCAGCAATTACTTTCTTGAATCCTGATAAAATTTTTGAAGATACGGCCGATAGTTTACGAGATTTTATAATAGCCTTGAGCCGTGATAAAGCAGACCACTTAAGATATAAGGTGGATGGCGATGTCGTTAAGATATTCGTTACTCCTTATAAAACAGTTATCACAGAAAAAGACTTGGAGTTTAGCCAAGGCGATTACAACGTTGAGCTGGTAATTGCTTTAGGTGTAGAAAGCCAAAAAGATTTAGATGTCGCACTAGCTGCTCATGGAAAAATTCTACATGATGCTACTGTCACAACAATAAATGTAGGTGAAGAGCAGAGTAAGCTTGGTTTAATAAATGTTAATGCTACAGAAGCTAGCAGCTTAAGCGAGGTTGTAGCAGAGATCGGTGAAGAGTTAGAAAATGACGAAGAAGAAGCATTAGTTGATGACCAAATTGCTACTGCTTTAATGACAGGGATTGTTTCGACAACCGACCGCTTTAGTAATGAAAGGACCACATCCCGCACTCTCGCCATAGCAGCTAATTTAATGACGGCCGGCGCAGACCAACAGTTAATTACTAAAAAACTGGAAGAGGCGGCAGAGCGCAAGAAAGCGCTAAAGGAGAAACGGACAAAACAGGCGGCCCCTAAGCCGGCGCAGCCAGCAAGCACCACTGAAACTGATGATAATCCCGAAACAGCTTTACCTCCAGCCACGGCTGGTGCCGATGGTTCTCTTAGCATTAATCATCAGCAAGAAGTTGGTAAGTCACGGCTGGTCATTAGTACTCTAGCGCCCGAAGATGAACTAGTAAAGGACGAAAGTATTCATGTTTCACAAGAAGACGAAGAGCGGGTGCCAACCGCTACCGAGATTCTAAGTAAATTAGCAAATAAAGAAGGTAGTGAAGACGAGGCTGTCACAGCGGTTAATGAAAAGGAAACTGCCGAACTTGATATTACTCCTACACCACAGGTTAAAGTTAAAAAGAGTAGAGCTATAGATACCGATTCGTCTATAGAGAGTGCGGTCACATCTCCTAAAGAGAGGGTGTATTTACAAAAAGCCGAAGAGGAGTTGACTACCCTTGAAGGGAATAAACAGGCAATTGGTTCGAGTAGTGACAAGGAGCAAGATGCACCAATCTTAAACCGTGTTTCGTCTGAGCAGTCGCCATCCATGGGGGCGGCACCACTGAAGAATGAAGAACATCGGGATAAGACCCTTGAACCCATAAACCAGATTGATCCTATGGCGCCTCCAGTTGTTGATCCACCGGCTGCTGATGGTGAGCTGCCACAATTTAATGTAGACCAATCGGCTGAAGCAATTTTACAAGCTGCATTGAATACTGCAGTCCCGGCCTCAGATTTACCTCAACCTACGATAGAGGAGTTAAGCCAGCAGGCGCAAGCTGTAGCACCTGCTTCTGCGCCCCTACCAGACTTTTCAACTTTAACACCTCCGCCTCCACCACCGCCACCAGCTGCAGACTTTTCTGCTCCACCACCCCCATTGCCAGACTTTTCAACCTTGACCCCACCACAGCAACATGAAGGAGTAGCCGAGCCAGTGGGTGTGGCTGGTGTGTCATCACAGGCAACGCCAGAAGCGCCTTCAGCCGCTAGCACTCTTCCGCCGCTAGAGACGCCCCCGCCAGTCCAGCAAACATCAGACTTGTCGCAGAATCCTGACCCAGTTCTCTCAACGCTTCCACCAGAAGATATGATTTTGGCAGGAAGTGTTCAACAGCAAGGGAATGAACCAAGTGACCCTTCACAGTTCAGAATCCCTGGACAGTAAGCCCGACGGAATTATTCTTGTAGATAAGCCAGGCAATATGACAAGCTTTGGTGTGGTAGCCAGGGTGCGCCGTGTTTTGTCGCAAAAACATGGTAAGCGTATAAAAGTGGGGCATACTGGCACCCTTGACCCTTTTGCTACAGGCCTAATCATCCTTACAGTGGGTAGTGAGTGTAAGAAGGCACAATTTTATTCGAAAAAAGATAAGATATACCAGGCAAAAATAAAATTAGGTGAAACTAGTAGTACTGGAGATCCTGAAGGTGTCATAACCAAGGAGTCTTCGCCAGCTATGCCAAGCTTGAAGCAGGTTGAGCAGGCCCTTAAGCAGTTTGAGGGTATTATCTCACAAACCCCACCTATTTATAGTGCTATTAAGATTGATGGACAGCGTGCCTATAAATTAGCCAGGGCGGGCAA
Source organism: uncultured Candidatus Saccharibacteria bacterium (assembly GCA_964346445.1). GTDB lineage: Bacteria > Patescibacteriota > Saccharimonadia > Saccharimonadales > Saccharimonadaceae > JAGOZV01. The sequence goes on from CAYFUI010000001.1 coordinate 45,274, forward strand.
AGAGGTGGAGATGCCAAGCAGGCAAGTCCAAGTTTTTTATATAAAACTATTAAATTACAAATATCCTTATTTAGAAATAGAAGTGAAAGTGTCTAGTGGCACTTATATTAGAAGTTTAGCTGAGGATATTGGGTTAGCACTTAATACCGGGGCACACTGCACGGAGCTTAGGCGTCTAGCAGTAGGGGAGTGGCAAGTGTCAGATGCATTAGCTCTCAGGGACATCATGTCCCAGTAGTCTATTAATTGCATCTATAGTTGAATCGGATGCCCGGCTGGTGATATTATCATTTTTACCAGTTTTATACAGTATCTTTTGAAGAGATGAAGCTCCCTGGTAGAACTTCTGGAGGTCTTCTGGGCTAGTAGCGTATTGCGCTGCATCTTGGATGACTTGGGAGGCAATATCTATAGCCACAGCATCATTAAGGAACCACTGTTCGGCCTTAAAGCGTCCGCCCTTAATGTGGTCGAATGCTAAGGAGCGAAGGGTGGCATCATCATAGATTGCCCCACGGTTAACCTTATCCATGGAGACACCAGCCAGCCAGGCTATTGAATTGGCGACCCCTGTCTTGGCCATGTAATCAGAAATTTCGGTTCTTAGGTCATAATTAGTACCGGTAGTCAGGGTGTCTGGGTTAATACCACTACTTTTTATAATATCTAATTTATCCTGGGCAGAACCTTTAGAGAACTGCATTTCCACTGCCGCTGACCTTAGGAAAGAATCCGTTTCAGCGTTAAAGGTATAGTCTATTTTATTACCCTGCACATCGGTGGTACTAGAGGTTGTAATGCCTCCCATGGCTAGTTCTTGGCGCTGTTCACCGTTAAGACTAAAGTAGTCAATAAGCTTAGCCCGCTCCGCAGTGAGCTTGCCGTCATGCTCGTTTTGGACGGCCACCGCTGACGCCAAGGACGAGTCTGCGCCAAAGTACGTATCGGCACCACCAGCATATGTGCGTAGTGGCTGCCCGTCTATAGTGGCTTGGTTTCGCAATAACGCGTCTGAGATATTAGCATGTTGCATACGCTCTGAGTTCCTTTTTGCCATAGCCGTTAGCGCAAGGTCACGACTAGCTTTCTCGCTGCCACTCGCTAAAGATGAAAGAGATGGGTTTCGTGACGTGTCGCCAGCCGCTAAGCGTTCATAAACGTTATCAAGTTTAAGGGCTTGCACCTCGGCTTGCTTAGAGTGCTGTCTCGTGGCCATTTCTTGCTTTAGCAGCCCTTCATTGTGGTAAACCTTCTTTTTTAGATCACGGTCTAATACAGCCTCTGCACCCTTAAGTGCTTGTTCGCTTTGATAGGCGGCTTCATGGACACTTCTATATTTCTTCGTACCTTTATACTGCGCATCCGCCATTTTTTCATAACCGCTGGTTTGGTCACTTATGCGCCGTCCACGGTAGTTTAACCTTCTGGCGGCCGAACGCACTGGTGTGCGTTTGCTGGGGCTTAACCTGTCTCCTTTATAGTTATAACCAGCCAAGCTGCGTTGTTGGTGGTACTTAGCCTGCTTGTCGGTAAAGCCTTTGGTTTGGGCGATAGCTTTTTGTTTCTGGCTGTTTAGCATGGCTCCAATCTTGCCCAAGTAGCTGCCACTTAACTTTAGGACGAATGGTGCTAGGACTAAGGGCGCTACTTGTACCGCCATGCCTAAAATGGCCACGTTTAATGTGGTGGCGTTTTGTATAATTAAGCCACCAGCAAGCTGTGCTCCTCCGAATAATAACGAAATGGCCGGAAAGAATACCAACATGGTCATAAAGAGGCTATACCACTTTTTATATAAATTTTCTGTATTAGGTAAGATGCGGGCCGTGAAGGCGAGTGGCGCAAGAATTATAAGGACAACGATTAATGCTTGACGAGCGGCAAATATGACAATCACTACCACCGCCGCTAAGATTAATCCAAGGAGTATAGGAAGTAAGAGCCATAGGGCTGCTAGTACACTACCGCCACTGGCTCCCAGAATAGATAAACCTCCTAGAACTGCCGCACCACCTATAGCCCCTCCCGATAAAATATATTGGCTAAGGCTGGCCCAGCTACCAAGCTGTTCTTGGTTTTCAGGCGTAAAGGTAAAAAGATCATCTCTTAAGGTTAGGAAGAAATCTTGCAAGGCATAGCCTACAATGTTAGAGAGGTCTACAGCTAAGGCTGAAATAAGCCATGATAAGTTCATTAGAATTGCGCCTACAACTAAACCTGGTAGAAGGCGCTTAATACCATAATTACTTACCCCAAAACTTGTAAGCTGCGAATAAATAATAACAATAAAAACAATAATAAAAGCGATATTGGCTATTTGTCTTATGGCATTCCAAGCTTTATACAAGGAGTTGTCGGTATCGGTGACGTTAAGTGGCTGTACTTTTAAGAAGCCGGTTAAAATGCCGAATAGATGGTCCATGGCTGTAGCCATCATGTTAGTGACGGGGCATATCCACCAACCAACCCCTAACCCTACTTCGCATGATGTACCAACGATTTCTTGTGCGGGAAGCAAAAGGTTGCTTGCACTGGAGGGGTTGCTATATTCATTAGTAGACGGATTGTAAGTGAAAGTTTTCAATTGAGCAGGTGTATCTTCATCGTCATTTGTCGTGCCAGAGAAATAAATTATTGATGCCTTTTTGCCATCAATGTGCGTGTAAAGAGAAGACCCCGCGGGTATACCGGGGGGTTGGGTGCCGTCAGCGGTGCCTGTTTCTATATAATTTTTACCATCATAAGTGATTATGTTGTCTTGCCAGGAAATTTCGGGTTCTGCATGAGCCGGGATAGAGTTAACAAAGCCGAGTGCCAAGAAAAGGGCTACTATGCTAGCAAATACCAATTTAAAAATACTTCGCCGGTCCCTCCCATGCGAAGAGTTGTTGTTCGAACTCCACATACTGTTACTATAATAGCACTATTTGCACAAAATGTCAATACATTCATAGGGGTTAATTAGTGTAGTTGATGTAACATTTTAAACGCATAATATACCGTCATTATTGGAGTATAAGACAGTTAAAAAATGGGCTACATTGTTTTTTAGCAAACCACTACAACAGTTACAATCTGAAACCAGCTATCCCTACGGGCGCTCATGTTTCAGATTCTAATGTTGATAGGGGTTTAGTTCTATCGAGATAGCGCTCTTATTTAGCTACTATTTTATTTGAATTTTGCATCCTTACTAGTTATCTGGTATAATACCTAATCGATGATTACAAAAGAAGATAAAGCCAAGGCATTTGCTAAAACTCAACTACATAAGGATGATGTGGGTAGTGCGCATGCACAAGTTTCAGCTTTAACTGCACGCATTGCAGAGATTACTGAACACATGAAGTCCAACAAGCATGATTTTGCAGCGCGTCGTGGGCTATTGCAACTAGTAGGGCGTCGTAAAAAATTACTACGTTATGTAGAAAAGAAAGACTTTGATGCCTATAAAAAACTAATTGCAGACCTAGGGCTGCGCAAGTAGTATTTTAGTAACCTAAAAATAGAGGTCCTATCTAGGGCCTCTATTTTTTATTCATCACTGAGCGCTTATTCTTCAGCCGCTGCTTCTGCTTCTTCTTTGGTGTTATGGATAGTGCCATGGGGATGTTCTGGCGGTGAGTAAATAGAATAAACCTTAAGCTGGCTGTTGCCCGTGTTTGTAATATTATGCCAGACACCGGCGGGCACAAGGACTGCGTCACCATCTTCGACGTCTTGCTCCACGCTAAAATTATCTGGCGCGTCGCCCATCTGGACAAATCCAATACCACCTTCAATTCTTAAGAACTGGTCATGGTCATCATGGATTTCTAGCCCAATATCATCTCCTGGTTCTATTGCCATAAGTGTGAGTTGAAAGTATTTTCCTGTCCACTTGACAACCCTAAACAGGCTATTTTCTTTTGTTGCCTCTTCTATATTAAAAACATACGGTTCCGGACCATAATCTTTTACGTCTGCCATATTGACCTCCTTTTGCTTATAACCTAATTATACTACATTGCCGTAGCGTGGTATAATGAAAGTAGGCCATGGAATAAGTGGTGGATACGACTGTTTCGTTAAAATTTTCGTACCCGTTACTTATTTTGTAGTAAGTGGCTAAGAAAAGGAGAGATATGGGAACAATTAACCCTTATGGAAAAGATGTTGTAGAGGTTACAACAGAGTTTGCGGGGCGTCCGCTAAAACTTGAAATTAATCGTGTTGGTTTTAGGACCACTGGTAGTGTTTTGGTTACTTACGGTGAAACCGTAGTGCTTGGAAGTGCCATGGTGGGTAGTAAGCCTGTCCAGTTAGATTATTTTCCACTTAGTATAGATTATGAAGAGAAATTTTACGCGGCTGGCAAAATTAGCTCCAGTCGTTTTATCAAAAGAGAAGGGCGCCCAAGCGATGAAGCTATCTTAACAGGGCGTTTAATTGATAGGCCCATTCGCCCACTTTTCCCTAAAGGGTATCGTCAAGAAATTCAAGTAGTGGCAACGGTTCTTTCCATGGATCCTAATTTTAGGCCCGATATGGTAGCTATGATTGCGGCGTCAGCAGCCCTTAGCTTAACAGGCACGCCGTTTGATGGCCCGGTTGCTGGCTTGCGAGTAGGGCGGGTAAACGGAGAGTTTAAAGCCTTTCTGAGCCCCGAAGAGCGTGAAAAAAGTGACCTCGATTTAGTAGTAGCTGGCATCGAAAGTGGTATTACTATGGTTGAGGCTGCTGCTAACGAAGTGAGTGAAGAGGTGATAACTGAAGCTTTAGCTTGGGCCTATGAACAATATCAGCCTGCCATTAAAGCTCAAAAAGAATTAGTAGAGCTGGTAGCACCGGAAAAACGAGAATATGAATTAGTTCTGCCTAACCAGGCCATTCAAGAAGAAGCCGACGCCTGGTTGGATAATAAATTAGGTGAGAAAACCCGTGTTCATTATGGAGAGCGCAACCAAATTATTAATGAGCTGCGCTGGGCCTATCATGACCACTTCCGTGAGAAGGTTGGAGCAAAAGATTACGAAGAACTATATGATGAATATGACGAAGCTTTCACAAGGGCCCTGCACGCGGATGTGCGCCGTGGTATTGTTAAAGACGGACTACGACCAGATGGGCGCACCCTAACCGAAATTAGGCCACTCTCTAGCGAGATCGGTTTCTTGCCACGTGTCCATGGCTCCTCACTATTTACCCGCGGCCTAACTCAAGCTTTAAATGCAGTTACACTGGCACCGCTAAAGTATGCCCAAATGGTAGACACCATGGAGGTAGATGACGGCGAGAGAACATATATGCATCATTACAATGCGCCTGGCTATACTGTTGGCGAAGTACGGCGCCTTGGCTCACCGGGTAGGCGCGAAATTGGTCACGGCTATTTAGCCGAAAGGGCAATTGTTCCAGTGCTACCGACTACGGAAGAATTTCCATACACCATTCGTAGTGTCACGGATATAATGAGTCAAAATGGCTCAACCTCAATGGCAGCAACCTGTAGCTCAACCCTTGCTTTGATGGATGCTGGCGTTCCCTTAAAACGTCCTGTTTCTGGTATTGCTATGGGGCTTATGATGGCTGACGGAAAGCCGTACGTTCTATCCGATATTGCTGATGCCGAGGATTTTGCCGGTGATATGGACTTCAAGGTAACAGGGACAGAAAAGGGTGTAACAGCCTTGCAAATGGACATGAAGGTGCATGGCTTACCGGTTGATATTTTAGAACAAGCCCTTGAACAGTCGAAAAGTGGCCGTGCGCACATTTTAGACCACATGCTAGAAACTATCAGTCAGCCAAAAAATAGCATTAGCCCACACGCACCACGCATAGAGAAGATTAAAATAAACCCAGATAAAATTGGGGCCATCATCGGTAAAGGTGGTGAAACTATCAATAAAATAACCGCTGAAACTGGGGCCGAAATAGACATCAAGGACGATGGTTTGGTTACGGTATCTGCCGTTAATACCACTAGTATTGAAAAAGCTCTAGATTGGATAAAAGGTTTAGTAGAGGAACCAGAAGTGGGCAAGATATATACAGGCAAGGTGGTGACAGTTAAAGATTTTGGGGCTTTTGTTAATTTCATGCCTGGCATTGATGGCATGCTTCATATCAGCCAGCTATCAAAAGACCGTGTAGAGAAGGTTACGGATATTGTTAATGAAGGAGACACTGTTAATGTGCGTTTAGAGGCAATTGATGACCGCGGACGATATAGCTTGACTATGAAAGACGTGGAGCAAAACTAGTTTGTTTAACTAGCATTGACTTATAACGTTAACTATGCTATAATAGCGCTAGTAACCTAATAAGAAAATAAAAAAATGGAAAAATTTCCCACAACAGAACATGACCCTAGTAGCGTCCAGGAGCGTGAACCTCTGAATGGTGCTATCTCCCAAGAAATGGGGCGGGTTGCCCTTTTTAGAATAATGAACCTAGAAGGGCATACCGGGGTATCCTCCTCAGAAAATGGTGTAACTGAGTACACTGTTCAAAATACCCAATATGAAAACCAGGGCGACTTTGCCTACCATGGAGATGATGCGTTCGAGAAAGCGGTTGACAGGGCATACCCTAATAAATTAGATTCTGTGTACCAACTTTTTGCCGACGAAGCAGATGTTGTAGAGGCAGACCCAGCTTATAATCCTGGGGTTTCCTATGTAAAAAATGGTGCTAAAGTAGAGGCTAGAAAAGTACCAGCTGCTGTTGTTGATGCCCAAATAGACCGCATTATGAAAGGGGCTGCGCCGTTAACTAGCCATGAGGTATTGCAGCAATTAAACAATGACATTGAGCAGTCTTAAGCAAGAGATAATAGACAATAAAGTTTGTCCCCACTTAGCTAACCAGGCAACTCAGTTAGTATTTGGAAGTGGCAATGAACAGGCAGATATTGTTTTCATCGGAGAAGCTCCTGGCAAAAAGGAGGATGAAACTGGATTACCTTTTGTGGGCGCTTCTGGCAAATTTTTAGATGAGCTTTTAGGAAGTGTTAACCTGAGCCGTGATGATATTTATATCACGAATATAGTCAAATACCGACCACCGAATAACCGTGACCCTAGTATGGAAGAGAAGGCGGCATTTTTACCCTATTTAATGCGTCAGTTAGAGTTAATTCAACCAAAAGTGATAGTTACGTTAGGGCGTCACAGCATGGAGCAGTTTTTACCACAGGCTAAAATTGGTGAAAGCCACGGCAAGGAGGTGAAGCTGAACAATAATTTTATCCTACTGCCGCTATACCACCCAGCGGCTGCTATTTATAATAGAAAATTACGCCAAGTCTTGTTTGATGACATTAAAATGTTAGAAAAGTATAAATAGATATTAAGGTTGATAATAAAGCCCGCTAAAACATATTAAAATCTGAAACCAGCTATCCCTACCGGGCGCTCATGTTTCAGATTTTAATATGTTTTAGCGAGCTCCTTACGCCCTTTATCCACTTGCAAATTGACTTTAATCACTATTTTTGCTATAAT
>CAYFUI010000002.1:0-15336 GCA_964346445.1 uncultured Candidatus Saccharibacteria bacterium
TAACATTAAAAATATACCCTATAAATGTGGGCAATAACTCCAAGGCGTTTATAGTGCAATAGCTGCTGTCCTTGTTAATTAGATACTCACCAGTTGAGCACACTATTTAAATTAACTATCTTATATGAAGACAGCTCTCCTAGGCACGTTTTAATAATAGCTCAAAATATTCGGTTCCGCCGAAAGGGATTTTTTGGGTGACGTGGTTTTTGCCCGTTAGGGTGTTGCCAGAGTGTATTGTAAAAGTGCCATAAAAGTCGTTAATTTCATCCATAGCGGTGGTTAGTTTTTCCTTTTTTAGAGTATCTTCAAATAAGCCTAGTTGGCTTCGGCTTGATGGCTCTAGTCCATATAAGTAGAGGCCCATTACGCGTATTGTCATGTGTTTGGGGCGGTTGTCAAAGAGGCGTGACACCCTTTCCCAGATGTCTTGATTGGTAAACACCGCCGTTTTAAACATTTTTTTATCTTGCCAGCCGCCACCACGGTTAAAGCCAACCCAAACGCAGACACCACGAGCCTCTACGCCTCTATATCTTAATTTCATGCCCGTAGTTTCGCTTAGATAGCTTAGGCACGAACGCAGGTAGGCATCATCGTTGGAGGGTTTTTTTACCACCCATTGCCGCCCCACCATGCCCAGTTTTGTGTCAAAATTGTCTATTTCGTAGCCTCTAAGCCGTTGGTACCAATATTTCCCTACAATACTTTTAAATACCTGCTTTTCTAAGACCCTCTGGGGTGCAGCCAAAAATTGTAAAGGGGTAAAGATGTTATGGGCACGTAACCGGGCGCCGTACGCCTCAGCAATGCCAGTAATGTCTTGTAGGGCCATCCCTTCGTAAACTTTTAATAAATTGTGGTGACTAATGGTGTCTAGGCCATTTGGCTTATTAAGGCCAGCGGCAGTTTTAGCTAAAAAGCGGTTAGGCCCAATGCCTATGTTAATGTGCATGTGCGCGCCACAAGCCTTGTAGACCCGTTTTTTAATTTCATGACCTATATTTTCCAGGCTCCTCCCCTTTAGGGTGGCTTCCAGGCCATGAAAGTCTAGGATGCCCTCGTCTATAGACTTCATTTTGACATTAGGTGAGTAGTCCTTCATTATTTTTAAAAGGTTTTGGTACATCCAGGTGTACTTAGTAGGGTCGGTCTCCAAGAGGATGAAAGATGGGCATAGAGCCAGGGCTTCGCTGCGACGCATGCCAACCTTTATACCTAGCGCCTTAGCCTCGTAGCTAGCCGCAATTACGGTACACTCTTTAGACAGCCGGTTAGTCACCCCCATAGGCTTGCCACGTAAATTAGGCCAGGCTTGTTGCTCGGCGGAGGCAAAGGCGCTGTTTAGGTCTATGTGCATAATAAGCGGCCTCTCCTTGTTTAAACCAAAATCACCCATCAGGTTAGACCTCCTGGTATGGTAGCTACTAGGGTCCAAGTTAGGTTCTGGGCATCAAACTCTAGGCGGTAGCCGTTAAGGCCGTCTGAAACGTGAAATACGTGCAACATACGCCTGCCCTGTGCGGTGGGGTGGCGTAAACCAAGCTCAGTAAAAGTAATTTCACGCCCCTGCCAACGCATCTTATAGGGCATACAAAGTGAATTAATGTCACCCTGTTTACGAAAAACAGTGACCACATCAACTCGCTCATTAATTTCTATAGTAGGATTCATACATTTCTCACAAATTATGCCAAAAAGGCTTATTGATAACAGTAGAACGGTTTTTGTGATAACTACAGGTTAGAAGTGAGAACCGTTCCAGTTTTACTTCATGACAAGTAGTTTGTGTAAATGCATGAGAGCGCACAGGGCCCGGGGGATGATTGCTCATTTTTAATTATACAATAAGCTAAGCTAATAGCACAAGACGCCTATACTTAACCAAAGTCTTAAAAACCTTAGAACCTGAAACATGAGCGCCCAGAAGGGGGTTGGCTGGTTTTAGCTTTTAAGTTGTTTTTAGGACTTTTGTTATAATAGTAAGTATGAATGAAATAAAATGTCCTCACTGTGGTAAGGCCTTTAAGATAGATGAGGCAAGTTTTGCTGCTATCTTAAAACAAGTGCGCGATAGTGAGTTTGAAAAAGAGCTTCATGCCAGGATAGCGAGCGAGGTGCGGGCTGCCCAGGCTAAAACTCAGCTAGAGCTTCAGGGAGAGAGCAGCAAGAAAGATAAGGAGCTAGCCGCTCTAAAAGAAAAGCTACAGACAGCTAATTTACAAACAGAGCTAGCAGTAGCGCAGGCTTTAGGTGCCGTAGAGAAGGAGCGCGATGCGCTGCAGATGGAGCTGCATTCTAAAGATAGCCAGTTGAAGCATACAGAATTAGCGTTAAAGGAGCGCTATGAAACACAAATAAAAGACCGAGATGACACCATAGAGCGCCTCCGTGACATGAAGGCTAAACTTTCAGTTAAACTGATTGGTGAAACTTTGGAGCAGCACTGCGAAAATGAGTTTAATTCGGTTAGGACAAGTTTATTTCCATTTGCCTATTTTGATAAGGATAACGAAGCAGTTAAAGACGAAGGTGAGCAGCGCGGTACAAAGGGTGATTACATCTATAGGGATTATGAATATAAAGATGGTCCCGAAGTAATTTCAATTATGTTTGAAATGAAAGATGAGCAAGAGGGGTCACAAAACAAGCGAACCATAGAAAGCCATTTAGACAAATTAGACAAGGACCGGCAAAAAAAGGGCTTGGAGTATGCCGTATTAGTTACTATGCTAGAAGCAGACAACGAGCTTTATAACAGGGGCATCGTAGACCTATCGTACAAGTATGACAAAATGTTTGTTATCCGCCCGCAATTCTTTTTGCCACTTATTTCGTTGCTCAAGAATGCCAACATGAAAGCAGCAGATGCCAAGAGGCAGCTCATGGAGATACAGGGGCAAAATATAGACATTACCAACTTTGAGAATGATGTCAATGCGTGGAAGGATGGCTGGAGCAAAACCATGAAGAATGTCGCAAAAAAACATTTTGAAGGGATAGAACAGATCAATAAAGCTATTAAAGACCTGGAGAAGGCACGTGATGCATTAATGATGTCTGATAAGCATATAGTTACGGCTGAAAACAAGATGGATGACCTAACCATTAAACGCCTAACGCGAAAGAACCCAACAATGGCACAGAAGTTTGAGGACCTGCGTCTAGTAGAGTAGTTGACTATTGGTCAGTGTTGGTGTGGTTTGGAGTTTCAGCCTTTTTCTTCTTAGCTGGGAAAAGCACCTTTGGTAGCACCACACCCAGGACTTCCACTAGGAGCCAGATTAAGACCGAGGCGCTTATCCAGGTGACTAGACCTCCAATACGCAAACCGCTAGTAAACATGGCGGTAAAAAGCAAGGAGAAGAAGGTTGTAGCAAGCGCAATTAGGCTACTTAAGCTAGGTGCATATTTTTTAGTAAGCTTTGAGACGAAGGGCGCCAAGACTATTTGAAGAATAGTGAAAATAAGAACACTAGTAAAGATACCCATGCCAGTTATTTTAAAATTAGGTAAGATTAACGAAGCTATTAATATTCCGAGAAAATTACCCAGAATTGATAATAGAATATTACGAACTATACTTTTCATATAAACTCCTTACATTAATGCTTTTATTATACATGACTATCTTTATATCCGGTAATGCTCGTTATAGAGTGAAAAAGGCGGGGAGCTGTTACTCCCCGCCAGTTAGCGGCCATTTTCCATCCGACTAAACTAAATAGCGTAGTCTACCAACCCCTTGAGCTCTTGCCTCCATTCATTTTGGCAGTAAGGCTCCGCTGCGTCTAGGTTGAAAACCAGGCGCGTGGGCAAGCCACGTCCGCGCGTAACTCTGCCTGTAACAGGTAGAAATAGCGCCACCTGTTCCACAGGGTCGTAGACTGGTCCCGCTTTGATAGGTGTGCCGGCTTTTCCAAGACGCAAAGCTTCACCGGTAAAGTGGACAAGCGTTTCGGGATCATTGCTGCTAACCTCACTTATTGTGAAGTCAAACATAGCTGGCATAGCTTTTTGGCAGTGCCGTTTGCGTTGCCACTTTTCTGGAAAGTGCCGAACTGCATTTTGTTGACTCACCTGCAAGTTGACGCCACCAAAGAGAGTACGAATCTTCTTTGTTAGCTGTCGTTGATAAACGGCATAAACATCTTGTGGGACGTCTATGATAAGAGCCATGGCTGGACTCTCGCCACCAGTGAAGTCAACCTCTTTACCGGTTAACACAAAGAATGTTAGCGGTGGTTGCTGAAGCACATTTCGCGGCGTGCTTGATGGGGTGTAGAGCATGGGCGGTGGTTGGGTGAGGTGGGGGTAGGTGAGGAATTCGTGTAGGTCGCCAATTGTTGCCACACTCCAGTTAAAACTATGACTAGCTGCAGCTCTGGCCTGTGTTTTCATTTCAACTCCTAATTGTTGGTTGGAATTTTAAGGTACCACTAACTTAATTATATCATAAATAATACAAAAAGCAAGTACACCTCTATTTTTTAAGAGGTGTACTGCTATAGCTTGTAATTATTATAAAACTATTTTTTAACTTCAACGGCTTTAACTGCTTTGTCACTTAGGACTACGCCTATACCACCGCTAACATTAGCAATGATATTAAAGACTGAGCCAAGTAACCAACCATAAACCCAACCAATGGCGTAAGCTATCAATGGATAAACAATGACAGCACCAAGAAGAACACCTAGAGATACTAAGATATCCATCCAGAAGCCGTAGTCATTATTAGACACTACGCTTATAATCCCAGCAATAGCCGAAATGATACCCAAAATTACGCCAATGATACCGTTAAAGGCACCAACAAATTTACCAATTGAAACTGCTTCAATTTTGTTAATTGTGAATTCTTTTCCTGTCATAAAAACTCCTTATTATTTATTAATGACAATAACCTAATTATATCACACTTTTGCTTAATTGTCTAGTCCTTTTTATTCTTCTTGTTGTCTTTTTTAGCAGGCTTGTCTTTTGCTTTTGTTTCCTTTACTTCATTAAAAATAATTTTGTCATCTTTAACCCCCACCTCTACAATACTATTTTCTTTGATGTCGCCGCTAAGCATGGCCTTTGCTAATTTAGTTTCTAGTTCGTGCCGTATTTCGCGTTTTAATTCCCGGGCGCCATATTCAGGTTTGTAGCCATGACGAGCAAACCATTTTACAGCCTCGTCGCTAAAGATGAGGTCTACGTTTTGACCGAGCGCCATTTGTCTGACAGAAGCGAGCTGTAAGCGGACGATATTCTCTAGCTCTTCGCCATCTAATGGGCGGAAGACAATAACTTCATCCCAGCGGTTAATAAACTCAGGGCGGAAGTGCTGTCTCAGGGCAGGGTCTACTACTTCACGTAGTTCTTTGGTGGTTGTCTTAGGGTCTTTTTCTAGCTTCTCATTAATTTCGTTTGCACCAAGGTTAGAGGTGGCAATAATAATGGTGTTAGAAAAATCTACTACCCGTCCTTTTCCGTCTGTCAAACGGCCATCATCTAGTATTTGCAGCAAGATGTTCTGTACGTCTGGGTGGGCTTTTTCTAATTCATCAAATAGGATAACAGAATACGGACGCCTTCTGACTCTCTCAGTAAGCTGACCACCTTCATCGTAGCCTACATACCCAGGAGGGGAGCCAATTAGGCGGGCTACAGCGTGCTTTTCCATGTATTCACTCATATCCATGCGCACCATAGCATCTTCACTGCCAAAGACTGACCAGGCCAAACCTTTAGCTAATTCGGTTTTACCGACTCCTGTAGGACCCATAAAGATAAAGGAGGAAATAGGACGGTTTTGTTTGCTTAGACCAGCCCGAGAAACACGGACAGCGTCTGAAACTGCTTGAACAGCATGCTCTTGGCCGATGACGCGTTCATGAATTTCTTTTTCCATTTCCATTAATTTTTCACGTTCTTCTTGAGTTAGTGATTGGACAGGGATACCAGTCAGTGTGCTGACGACGCTTGCGATATCTTCGCCGTCTACCTGGTTAGTGGAGATGCTTCTTTCGCGACGCCATTTTTCATTAAGCTGGTCGCGGTTCTTTTTGAGCTTTTCTAATTCGGCTTTATGCTTCTTTGCCTCATCGTACTCTTTACGGTTGTGCGCCGCATCATACTCCCGTTGCTTACGGTTAATCTCTTCATCAACCTCGGAAAGTTCTAGGGAGTAAGTGTCGCTCTTAACTCGCGCCCTAGCAGATGCTTGGTCCAAGAGGTCTATAGCTTTGTCCGGCAAGAAACGGTTAGTTATATAGCGACTAGACAATTGCACAGCGGATACTATAGCATCATCTGTAATGGTGATGCGGTGGTGCGCTTCATATTTATCACGTAGACCGCGCAAAATCTCTATAGCTTGAGCTTCCGTTGGCTCAGACACAAAGACTGGTTGGAAGCGGCGCTCTAGGGCTGAGTCCTTTTCTATGTACTTTTGATATTCTTTTAGGGTGGTGGCACCGATTAGGCTTAGATCGCCTCGTGCTAGGGCGGGCTTAATGGCGTTAGATACGTCCATACTGCTATCTTCACCGCCTCCGCCGCCTGCACCGACTGCAGTGTGTAATTCATCAAGGAATAGTACAAGCTCATCTTTGTTCTCTTTTACTTCATCAAGTACATTTTTTAGCCGCTCTTCAAATTCGCCTTTATATTTGGCACCGGCCACTAAGGACACAAGGTCTAATTCTATGACGCGCTTATCACGCAAGACGTCTGGCACTTTATTAGCGATTATCCGCTGGGCTAACCCTTCAGCAATGGCGGTTTTTCCTACTCCCGGCTCACCAATAAGAGCTGGGTTATTTTTAGTGCGTCTAGCTAGTATTTCAATAACCGTTTGGATTTCATTCTGCCTGCCGATGACTGGGTCTAGTTTACCGGCGGTTGCCATGGCGGTTAAGTCTCTAGAATATTTGTCGAGGTTAGGGGTATTAGAGTCTTTCTCTACCTTACCACTAGCAGCGCCTTTGCCCACTGCTTTAAGTGTTTGCTGCCTTAGCCCTTCAGGTTTAACGCCATACTTTCGCAGAATATCACCACCCATGCCATCGCCTTCTTCAGCAATACCAATTAGAAGATGCTCTGGACCAATATAGCTATGTTCCATGGTGTTTGCGGCATTTAATGCAAGTTCTAAAACGCTTTTTACGCGTGGCGTGATCGTAATTTTATCACCACTAACTTCTTGGCTGCCGTCCTCAACATTAGCTTCAATGTAGCCTTTAACGTCTTTGGCTTTTATGCCCATTTTAGACAAGATGTGTTCCGCCACTTCATCATCAGATAAAGAGTATAGGACGTCCTCGGTGTCTATAGCGGGATGCTTGTGGGTAATAGCAAACTGACCAGCTCGTTGTAGCACTTCTTGTGCTTTTTCACTTAGTAGGGAGTTGATGTCACGTGATTCACGCTGCGAGCTAAAACTATCCATGGCAGATGGGTCGCTAAAGAAGCCTCCCATATTGGCCCGTTGCATTTCTGCGTAGTCAACGCCACAAACGTTTAGGGCTGTTTGCTTGCCATTACGGGTTAAAATAACTTGGTACTGCGCTGGGCGCATGCGACAAATTTCACATAATTCCATCTTTTTACTCCATAAATTAAATTAAACTTATGCTGTGATTGTAACATATTTTATTAAATATTGCAAAAAGTGCCAATATGTGGTAATATATGATTTATCTTGCTATCGATTACTTATTAATTAGTAGCTGGTGGCAGGTACATTGACAAATGGCTAGTGGTAAAGCAAAGTGCTTTACCAGATGGAAACCTTAGGAGGTTTTAATATGGCTAAACCAGTTAATATTGTGCTAGGAGTAGAGATTGCCCCTAACGGAATGGACCAAATCGTTTTTATGCAGGCTCCATTCCCTCCAGCGTCCAAGCAAAATGACAAGAGGCAGGCTAAGTTTATTAACCTGGCTTGCCCCAAGCTTCACCAACTGCTGGGTTCTTTGAATGATTGGAGTTTTCTCTGCATAAAACCAAAAGAAGCATTGAACGCACTGGTTCTTCGTGCGCGCCGCAATCCTTTTGTGGCCCCATCTTTGTCGCAACTGCAGGCGGCTCTGGAAGCAAATTTTGGTTTGCCGGTCTCCCTTGACCGAGGAATGTCTAATAAACAGAAAGCGGTGATTTTACAGCATCCTAATTCGGCAAAGATAAAACTATCCTACTAGGATATAGTCTTATTTAAGACTAAGAGCGTGCCTTATGGGCTTCCATTACCTGCTGATTGCAGTAGCCATTTGTCACGCTTTTTATCAGAAACCGGAAAAATCCTATACCCATTTGAGGGTGCTATAATTAAGGTTATGGAAATATTTATTATAATCTTACTAGTAGTATTGTTAATTGGCGCTTTTATAGGTTTATTTGTTATTAGTAGTCGGTTAAAAGAATTAAAAAATACCGGCGCGGTAGAATTGGTAAAAGCAGATGTTACCGAACTCTCGCGACATGTTCAACAATTACAGCAAGCACTGGGCGAAAAGGTGGATGCGGGTAATTATAATATGCAAGCCAATATGCAGCGGCAGTTAACCCAGAGTGCCAAATTAATCAGCGATGTAACAAAGCAGCTTACAAAGCTTGACGAGACCAACCGTCAAGTAGTGGATGTGGCAAGTGAGCTAAAAACTTTACAAACGGCCCTGCAGAACCCCAAACAGCGCGGTATTTTTGGTGAGTATTACTTAAAAACTGTTTTAGAAAATGTGCTACCACCCACTAATTTTCAAATGCAATATAAATTTAGTAATGGTGACATTGTAGATAGTGTAATATTTTTAGACAAAAATAAAATTTTACCTATAGACAGTAAGTTTAGCTTAGAAAATTACAATAAAATGGTAGCTGCTACCGACAAAACGGTGAAAGAGCAGCTGTTAGGGAAGATTAAAAACGATTTAAAAAACCGAATAGATGAAACTAGTAAGTATGTGCGACCAAATGAAGATACGATGGATTTTGCCTTTATGTTTATTCCTAGCGAGTCTCTATATTATGACTTGTTAGTGAGTAATGTTGGCGCCGGCTCTTCTTCGCGAGACCTTATAGAATATGCCTTTCGTGATAAAAAAGTAATTATCGTTAGTCCAACTAGCTTTATGGCTTACTTGCAAACGGTCCTTCAGGGGCTTCGTAGCCTGCAAATAGAGGGACAGGCTAAAGAAATACAAAAACGGGTCGGTCAATTATCAAGGCATTTAGAAAAGTTTGACGAATATATGAACAAGTTGGGGCGTTCACTAGAAACTACTGTCAACCAATATAATTTTGCTCATAAGGAGTTGAATAAGGTTGACAAGGACATGGTAAAAATTGCTCACGTTGAGACTGTGATAAACCAGCTTGAGCTAGATAAGCCAAGGCAGGGTGATAAAGTTTAAGCCATTATAAAAACCCCCAGACCTGGGGGTTTTTATTGTAACATCTAAGTACTCGTTGTTAGGCGTTACTCTAGTGTCGTGACCTTTCTAGTACATCGGAAAGCCCAAAGCCTAGGACTGCACCTACGCTTGGTGCAATAACAAAGATCATAATTGGCCACAAGTCAAACATGTTGACACCACCAGCCACGTAGCCTGACATAGCTGCGGCTGGGTTCAAATAGGTAAGGGTAGTGCCTTGCTCTACTAGAAGGACTTGCGTAATTGAGCTGGCAAGTAGAAGACCTACAAGTAGTGCCATGCCAACTGCGGTTGCAGATACGATTCGCTGTTTCTTTTCACGTAGTGCTGTAGCTACACCAAGGCTTAGCGCGAAAACACCAAGAAGTTCTGCTACAAATAGGACCCACTCTTTACCTTTGGTGGTTGCTTCATCTGCGCTCATGTCTACTACGTGGAATAGCTGTGAGCCACCCATCATAGCGTCTGAACCGGATGGTGCGGTTGCACTTAAGACGCCACTAAAGATGGAGAATGCGGCCAGCGCACCAAGTAGCTGTGCCACAATGAAGATGACTGCCTGCTTACTCTTGATCCGCTTAGTTGCTAAAGCACCTATAGTGATAGCTGGGTTAAGGTGAGAGCCAGAAATCCCTCCAAATATAAGAACTAAACCAATTAGGCCAAAGGCTACAAAAAGAGGCTGTCCATGTACTGCAAAGATTGAACTTACCAGTAGGAATGTTCCTACGAATTCTGCGATACCCATGCCCATTAATGGGGTGTCGGATAGCATTTTATTTTTTTCGACCTTTTTTGTAGTCACTGTGGTAGTAGTGGTACTACTTTTGGTCGCGGTTGATTTTTTTGCCATTTATTAAATATCCCTCCTTTAGCAAAACTTACGATTTAATTATATCATACGAAATTAGGTATAATATATATTTAGTATGAAACTTAACCATAAACAGCACCAAACTATAATTAATTTGATTTTAGGCATATTAGTTATAATAGTAATTATGTGGATAACTAATATTTTTAAACCACACAATCGTAATATTACTGCATACAGTGTGGCTACTCGTGGCATCCAGTATTGCCATAGTAGCAATCCACAGCAAACGTTAGATTTATTTAAACCAAAACACCATAAGGGTGACCAGGCACTGCCAATCATAGTGTATATACACGGCGGGGGTTGGAGTGGTGGTACAAAAAATGACCCCTTAATAATGAATGTCTGGGGGCCAAACTTTATTAAAAAAGGTTATGCCGTAGCCACTATTGGCTATCGCTTAAAAGCGCCTAGCCTATATCAAGACCAAAATGATGACATAGCCTGCGCTCTTGCCTATTTAACTAAACATAGTTCTTCATTAGGTATTAATATGGACGAAGCAATTTTCTTTGGCGCTAGTGCCGGTGGGCAACTAGCTGCTTATGCGGCCCTTTCAGCCCCTTATAAGGACTATCAATATCAAGCACCCTTAGGGGTGGTTGACTTTTATGGAGTCTCTTCTTTCCCAAGTATAGTAAGGGGGGATCATCCAGACTACAATGCACGGCGCTACTTAGGAAAAAATTATTTGAACTTGGCCGCCGAGGCTAGTCCCGTAAACCTGGTTAAAGCAGGCGCACCGCCATTTTTATTGGTCCATGGCACTGCCGATACTGTGGTGCCATCCACACAATCCCAGGAGCTTTATCAAGCGTTAAGGCGTGATGGAGTAGCGGTAGAGTACATCCAGGTACCAAACGCTCACCACGCATTTAATGGGCCAGAACTAGGAAGAAAAGAGTATAATAAAATAAAGATAGCAGTCAATAGTTTTATCAAGGATGTACTGTTGGAGCATGCTTTAGCACAGGAGGGAAGGAATTAAGTGGCATTATTTATTAAGCAAGATGGACAGAAGAGCGAATTGCAAAAGAAGTTGCAAACTGAACTGCAAGAGAAACTAAAAAAACAAGCCGACCTAGACCAGCAGCTGCCTGATGGTGTAGAAGACTCGGCGTACATGAAAGACAAACGCGAGACTTCGTCTCTAGCATGGCTATGGATGGTGTTAGTGGTGGCTTTTATAGGTATTTCACTTTGGATAATAACCTCTTAGTATAGTAAACTGGATAAATATGGAAGAGCTAGAGAAAACCAAAGGCGAACTATTTGAAGCCTTAAAAACCGCAAAAGACCCAGCGGTTGTTTTACGGTCGCCAGCCTTAAAAAACCTTTACAAAAAAATTGGCCAAATGGACCCCGAACAAAGGGCGGTTTACGGGCAGGCCGTTAATAATTTAAAACAACAAATTACTGTAGCTGTCAAAGAGAGGCAAGACCAACTAGACAGTATAGAAGTCCAAGCATTAGATATTACTGCGCCAATGGATCTTAACCAGCGGCCGCTTCAGCTACTGCCGCGTGAACATGCTTCGCTACACCCCATAAATAGTGAATTAGAGAGAATCGTAGATATTTTTACACGGATGGGTTTTGAGGCGGTTGAGTCTAGACAAATTGATAGTGATTACAACATGTTTAGTGCCTTGAATTTTCCAAAAAATCACCCAGCGCGTGATGGCTATGACACTTTTAGGACAGAAGAAGGCTTTATACCCCCAGCTCACACTAGCACTATGCAGAACCGCATCTTAAAAGAACGTCGGCGCCAGTTAGAGGAGGCTGGACAAATAGCGGCCATTAGTTATGGAAGAGTATTTCGTAATGAAGACGTTGACGCTACCCACGATCACACCTTTCACCAGGTAGAGGGAGTGTATGTAAGTGAAGATGCCAATATGAGTCAGCTGCTAGGCACCTTGCAGGCCTTTTTTGAAGCATATTACGGGCAGAAGCTGCACATTAAGACACAGCCGGCATATTTTCCATTTACGGAGCCAAGCTTGGAGTTTGCTATAGAAAAACCAGCGGAATTAGGTGGTCAACCAGGTGAATGGTTAGAAATGTTGGGTTGCGGCATGATCCATCCTAATGTATTACAGGAGGCAGGGATTGACCCAGATAGGTATAAAGGGTTTGCTTGGGGCGGAGGCGTAGAGCGTTTAATTATGTTACGCCATGGTGTAGAAGATTTGCGTCATTTTCAGTCAGGAAAGTTAAGTTTTTTAAGGAAGTTTAAATGATAATTTCGCTAAATTGGTTAAAAAAGTATGTAGATATTGACCTAGAGCCAGCCGCCCTAGTTGATTTAATTGGGACGAGGTTAGTTGAGGTGGAAGGTGTGCAACCTTTGGGGGAAAAGTATCAAGATGTTGTGGCCGCACAAGTTATTTTAGCCCAAAAAATGGAGGGGTCAGACCATTTGTGGCAGGTCCTAATTGACGATGGCGACACAGTAGATGGAGTGGAGCGAGACTCTGATGGCTATGTCCAGGTGGTGTGCGGAGCGCCTAACCTAAAAAGTGGCATGATGGTGGCCTGGCTGCCACCTGGAGCTACCATTCCCGCAACTTTTGACAACCCTAACCCAATTATTCTAGACTCCCGGAAGTTAATGGGCGTAAAAAGCCATGGCATGATTGCAAGTGCTGAAGAGTTGGACCTATATGATGAGCATGATGGTATTTTAGAGCTGGACCAGGCTATTAAACCTGGCACTTACTTAAAAGATGTATTTGAGCTAGATGATTATTTGCTGGACATTGAGAATAAATCATTAACAAACCGTCCAGATACCTTTGGCCTAATAGGATTTGCTAGAGAGGTGGCGGGGATTCAGCACAAGCCGTTTAAAACACCAGCATGGCTCTTGCAACCGTTAGCTCCGAAAAGCTTAAAATTTGGCGAAAGTTTGAATGTCGTCCCAACCGTTGCAATTGATAGTGCGGAGGCCGCCTCTAATTACCAGTTAATTGTAGTTGATGGTAATTTTACAGCAGCAAAAACGCCACAAGGTATTCAATCGTATTTGGCTCGTGTGGGTGTGCGCCCTGTCAACCCCATTGTTGATGCAACAAATTACATGATGCTTTTAACAGGACAACCTTTACATGCGTTTGATTATGACAAGTTAGTGGAGGTGGCTGGCGGTGTACCGGAGATGAAAGTGCGCTTTGCCCGTCCTGGTGAAATTCTAGAAACAATTGACGGACGCACCTTAACACTAACGGAGGAAGATGTGGTTGTGGCGGCTAATGACCATGTTGTCGCTCTTGCCGGTGCTATTGGTGGCAAAGAGACTGCGGTAGATGAAACTACCAAAAGTGTAGCTTTAGAAAGCGCTACATTCAATCTTTATAAATTACGCGGCACCCAAATGCGGCATGGTGTATTTAGCGAGGCCATTACCCGCTTTACTAAAGGGCAGCCAGTGAACCAAGCAGCTCCGGTTTTATTGGCCACCATTGCCCTGATGGATGAATGGGGTGACGTTTCAACGGTTAGTGAACTATCTCATACGCAACCGGCTGTGCCCGTAAACGAACCGATAGAACTTGACCTTGTTGAGCTTAATCAGGTACTGAGTAGTCAGTTAGATGTAGCTACTGTTAAACAGCTACTACAAAATACAGAATTTACCGTTAAAGATAGAGGTGACCGTCTAATTGTCAGTGCACCGTGGTGGCGTCCTGATATTAAAATAAAAGAAGATTTAATAGAAGAAGTGGGGCGCTTAAGGGGCTATGATAATATAGAAACCTCTTTACCACTTCGCTCCTTTAAGCCTGTTTCGAGAGATCAGTTTTCTTTATTTAAACAACAAATCCGTCAAGTACTACAAGCAGCTGGCGAGAACGAAGTCCTGAGTTATAGTTTTGTACCAAGAAAGCTATTAGATTGGGCTCACCAAGATTTTGCTAACGCCTATAAAATTGTAAATTCAATTAGTCCAGAACTTGAATATTACCGGCTTTCTATTATGCCTAGCCTTTTGAAAATTGCTAGGATGAACCTAAAACAAGGGTATGATAACTTCGGTCTGTTTGAATTAAATAAAGTACATGCCTTAAGCCGGGGTATAACCGATGATGCCGTACCTAAAGAGGGTTATAATTTGGCTAATATAATTTATAATAAACATGGTAGTGGGGGCGCACCATATTATCAAGCAAAATACATATTAGAATATTTAATGAAAAATTTGAATATTGAACTAGCCTACATGCCACTAGACTTGAAAGAGAATAATCAAAGTATGTTTGCTCCCTATGAAGAGAAGCGTAGTGCTATGCTCAAGCATAAGCAAACAGGTGCTTTAGTAGGGGTGGTCGGTGAGTTCAAAAAGGCAGTCCTGAAAAATTTCAAACTACCTGAAGGGGTGGCAGGCTTTCAACTAGACCTAATTAAATTATTTGATATATATAACACCACTAGTAAAGTCACCTATCAACCAATTAGTAAGTACCCAAAAGTGCAACGCGATTTCTGCTTCCAAGTACCGAAAAATTTATCACACCAAAAAATTTATGATGTTATCATCAATCAACTAGCCCAAGAGGAGGATAGTTTAGATTCTAGAGTGGAAACATTAGATATTTATGCGGAGAAGGGTAAAGAGAGTAAAAACGTTACCTTTAGGGTGGTTTTACAGCCCCACCACCATACGTTAGCAGAAGAAGATATTAAGAGGATTAGTGATAGTTTGAAAAGAGCAGCCCATGAGAAGGTAGGCGCAGTAGCAATATAAGGATTAGCATTCAATATAATTAATGATAAGGAGGAGAAGGTGGCAGAACCAACAACAACGAAAAAGCAGCGTTTAGGAATTTGGATAATAGCTATTTTAATGGTAGTAGGCACAGTGGGTAGTCTTATGGTGGCACTTTTAGCTACTAATAATGTCGAGAAAGATAAAGCTCGCCTAGAGGTTATGATGGAAGAGTTTAACCAGGAAAACATTGCCCATAATAAGAAATTATCAAAAAAATACTTCCCAATCTTTAGCCCGTACCGCGATAATGTTGAACCTTATGA
>CAYFUI010000002.1:15436-49414 GCA_964346445.1 uncultured Candidatus Saccharibacteria bacterium
CAAAAAAATACTTCCCAATCTTTAGCCCGTACCGCGATAATGTTGAACCTTATGAGCCCGAGGTGGAAAAGCTGGAGGTGGAGGAGTTGGTTGAGGGCAAAGGTCAACCCTTTGATGGCTATGATGATGAGAACCCAGCATACGTTTACTATATTGGCTGGTTAGCGGATGGTACGGTATTTGACAGTTCTTTTGAAGGCGATTTTAAAACCTCGACACAACTAAAGAATCCTTACCTTATAGGCTACGACTCTATCACGGGCTTTAAAGAGGGTGTAGAAGGTATGAAGGTTGGTGGCATTAGACAACTTACTATGCCTGCTAGCTTAGGCTATGGCGATCAAGAGAATGGCAACATCCCTGCGAATTCTACCTTAAGATTTATAGTTTATTTAATTGATAATTCTGATGCACCAGAGCCGTCTAAAGAGCTAATCAAACTGTATGAACGTACCCAAGGAGATTTTTAAATGCCGCAAGATACTAAAATAATCGATACAATTATGATAGGAGCCGGCCCAAGTGCGTTAGCTGCAGCCATTTACACAACTCGTGAAGATATTGAGACAATTCTCTATGAAAAAGCCGTTGTTGGGGGGCTTGCGGCTATTACTGATAAAATTGATAACTATCCTGGCTTCCCTGAAGGAGTTGGCGGAATGGCCCTGGCGGCAGACCTGGAAAAGCAAGCCAAACGGTTTGGCGCTATTATAAATTATGGGGATGTAACTGCCATTAAGGATAAAGGCAGTCACCTTGAGCTTTTGGTGGATGGTAAAGTGGCAAGAGCTAAAACAGTGCTAATTGCCACAGGTAGCGATTATAATAAATTAGGAATCCCTGGAGAAGCAAGTTTTTATGGTAAAGGTGTGCACTACTGCGCTACGTGTGACGGGGCTTTTTATCGTGACCAACGCCTGGTGGTGGTTGGTGGTGGTAATTCTGCGGTGCAAGAGGCTATTTTCTTAACGCGGTTTGCTAAAAAAATTGACCTGTTAGTAAGAAGTAAGATACGGGCAAGCGAAGTGCTGCAACAAGAGTTGCAAAAATATATAGACAGTGGGCAGATTAATATCCATCTTGAAACCGTGCCGTTAGAGATTAAAGGCGACGAAAAGGGTATCACCAGCGTACGTACACAGGGCCCTAATGGTCAGCAGGATATAGCAACGGATGGTGTGTTTATTTTTATCGGCTTAAAGCCTAATACGGGTTTCTTGAAAGACTCGCCAATTCAATTAGATGAGGTTGGTTTAATTAAAACAGATGAGAAATTAGCTACTACTATGCCCGGAGTGTTTGCTAGTGGTGATGTCCGTAGTGGCGCTACAATGCAAATAGCTACCGCTGTAGGCGAAGGTGCAACGGCAGCGCTATCGATTCGACAATACTTAGAAGAGAATTAAAATATTAAATAATTTCCTCTTTTACAAAACTTTCGAGCTGCTGGATGTATACTGGGTTACTTGTTTCTATCGCAATTTCCCGTGTCCCCAGCATGCCACCCCCACTAACTAAATTGTGCGAACCAGATATGGCAATTTTTTTACCACTTGGCATGGTGTAGATAATAAATTTAGCGTGGATATAGCGGGGATGATTATAGGCTGTCTTTAATCCAGAGCGCCACATGCCAAATTTAATTGTCATCTTGTTGAGGAAGCTGGCATGTTCTGGTGTGTTGAAGTAGAGTGTTGAGTCAATCTTTTTTAAGTTTTTTGCAAATTTACCATAAGGAGTGTACTGTGTAACTAGCACGGCACTTTTAGCTTTGGCGGCAAGTTCGCAGGCCCGTTTATAGATGAGGGAGTCGCCCATGAACCCACCGTCTATAAGAATTTTGCTATCTTTATAATTTACCGAGTAAGACTTATACCCAGCGCCAGTCCTGTCGGATTTAAGGATATTTTTATAAGTTTTAAGTAATAGGTCTGCCACTTCTTTGTCCTTAAACTTAAAGAAGTAATCGGCGGTTTCGAACCCGGTTTTATATAAATTGATACCACCGAAGCAGTACACTGTGTCGTCGATTACGCACCACTTGGTGTGAGTTCTGCCGGAAAAGATGAAAAATTTAGCCTTACCGAGCCACTTAAAGTTAACTTTGTTTTGATGAAAACTCTTCTTGAGCTTTCTTAAGGTCCGCCACTTCTTTTTGTATTTTGCATACGGTTTGAAGCCACTGGTTAATTCACCGTATGTAAAAATATCGGCCGCTACGTCTACTTTAACCCCTCTTTTTCCTGCTTGCTTTAAGGCCTTTATCATGGGGGAAGTTTCTTCATCATCCATTAATAGAGTTGAAATTACATTAACTCTTTTTTTGGCTAAATTTATATCTTTAGTGACTTCATTCACTATATCTTGTGATTTAATTAATTTAGCCTTGTCCATAGCTGTATATTATACAACGGATTATATTTTTATCCTAAAAACTGTTAAACTTATAAGGTATTGTAAAAATTTTAGGAGGAAAAAATGGCTGATTTTAATGAAATCCTTAGCCCAGGTGATGTAGATGGCGGCGTCGTCAATGTAGTGGTTGAAATTCCCCAGGGTAGTTCTCATAAAATTGAATGGGATAGAAAGAGGAAGGCTTTTATGCTAGATAGGGTGGAGCCTAAAATCTTTGCTAAACCGACTAATTATGGTTTTATACCACAAACACTAGACGAAGATGGTGATGAATTGGATGTTTTGATTATAACGACCGACCCTTTGACGACTGGCACTTTCCTTGAAGCAAGAGTAATAGGTGTTATGGAGTTTGTTGATGATAATGAGGTAGACGATAAAGTTATCGTAGTGCCAGCTGATGATAGGGAAACTGGCAATAGTATAACCAGCTTAGAGGATTTGCCTAAGCGTCTACTAGAGCAGATAGAGTTTCACTTTAACCACTATAAGGACCTTAAAAAACCAGGTACAACCGCTGTAAAGGGCTTTAGTGACGAAAACAAAGCACGTGAAATAATTAAAACAGCTATTGAGCGGTGGAACGAAAAAGCTTAGCTTTTTTTAACTGGGCTTTTAATTTATTTTTTGCATGAGAGGTCTTTACCAACTTTAGCCAATCAGCTTTGGCTTGTGGTGTTTTTTTAGTAACCACTTCGACAATGTCACCATTTTCTAGTGGCTGGTTAAAAGCCCTTATTTTACCGTTTACGAGGAAGCTGTTGGCGTTTTTGCCAATCTCGCTATGGACTGCATAGGCATAATCTAGGGGCAGGGCGCCTTCTGGCAAGTTATATATGTCGCCTTTAGGCGAATATACAAATATTCTATCGCTAAAAAGGTCTATATTAAGCTGTTTATGAGATATGTCCTCCCCATTAATTAGCCGTGAAGCGATCTCTTGCAGTTGATTAATCCATTGGAGTTGTGGTGGCAAGACGGAGAGTTGTCGGTTTCTAGCATAGGAGCTAGAGGCTTTATTGTCGTGATAATGAAAGCTGGCCGCCAGGCCACGTTCCGCATATTCATGCATCTCTTCTGTTCTAATTTGAAACTCAACAATTTGCTTGTTTGGGGTAATGACGGTGGTGTGTAAACTTTGATAGCCATTAGGCTTAGGAATGGCGATATAATCCTTAATCCGACTGATCATGGGTTGGTATAGGCTATGGAGGGCACCCAAAACTAAGTAGCACTCCTCTGGCCTTTTAACAATTATCCGTAGCGCCATCAGGTCGTAGACATCGTCAATATTACCACTCTTTTTTTCTAATTTTTTATGTAAACTGTAAATACTTTTAACACGACCGTTTATTTCAAATTGTAAATTATGCTTTTCTAGCGCTGCTGCCACCTCCGTCCGGATAATTCCTAGTTTTCTCGTACTTTTTCCAAGCCGTTTCTTTAATAGTATTTGTAACTTTTTGAATTCTCTTGGGTCTAAGTAGCTAAAAGCCAGCTCTTCTATTTGAGTGCGCACCTGCCCCATACCTAGGCGGTCGGCCATTGGTCCAAACACCTCTAAGCTCTCCCTGGCTATCTTTTTTTGCTTATCTTTAGACATATAAGAAAGCGTAGATAGGTTATGGAGCCTGTCGGCTAGTTTGATGATAATTACCCTAACGTCTTGCCCAACGGCTATTAATAGTTTTGAGAGGTTGTCTGTTGTCTGTGGTAAATAATTTGATAAATCTTGCATGCCGGCACGTGCTTGGGATATCTTGGTAACTCCGTCTACTAAGAAGGCAACATCATAGCCAAAGTTATTTTCAATGTCTGTTAAGGTTATAGGGGTGTCTTCTACGGTGTCATGCAGAATACCTGCTACCACTGTGTCTATGTCCATTCCCCAATCTACTAAAATAGAAGCTACGCTAATGGGGTGGGTAATATAGGCAGCACCACTTTTACGTTTTTGCCCCTTATGAGCTTTTGTGGCCATCTCTATAGCGTACTCAATATCTTGCATTTCATCCTTACCATAAATAAGACGTGTTTGGCTAAGTAGTGCTTCTTTTTTCATATCATTATTGTACAGGAGTTTTTTATAATATAAAAAACCTGCTACAATAGTTATATGAATGGACCGTTAATATTAATGATATTTTTAGTGACCATGCTGGTATTTTTAGTTATTGCCGTAGTGGTCATGATTATTTATCTGCTTAGGATAAATAAAGAGGTTAAGAAAATAGCGCGCACTACAGAACGCTCAAGCCGGGATATCTCGGACTTTGCCAACACACTTTCTGCGCTTAGTACGCCATTGATGGTATTTGGGACCTTAACCAGTGTACTGGGTAAGTTCAACAAAATGAGAAGAAGTAATAAAAAGAAAGGAAGAAAATAAATGTCAACAAAAGGTAAATTTGCTTTAGGTGCGCTATTAGGTGCAGCTATTGGTGCGGCTTCTGGTATTCTTTTAGCCCCAAAGAGCGGTAAGGAAACTCGTGAAGACCTTAAAAAGCAGGCCGACAAAATGTACGGTGATTTAGAAAAAACCGGAAAAGATGCCGCTGCTAATATGGAAGAGACTGTTGAAAAAGTTCAACAACAAGCAGACAGGCTTAAAAAACGTGCAGAAAGAGCTATTGATGGCGCAAGAAAAGGGTTTAACGAAACCCAAAAAGATTAAACGCTTTTTTGCTAAAAAAGCCGACGAAAGCCTTAAATACTCTATTCTAGAGGATATATTCAATAATTACTCTATAAATACCCAGCGTATTTATAGAGTAAATTTTTTAAGAGGGATTTTTTTTGGTGCAGGCTCTGTTATCGGTGGTACAGCCGGTGTAGCTTTCTTGGCCTGGTTTTTATCTTTATTTATTAAGATGCCAGTGCTGGGAGAGGCGATAAAGCATTTTATTGAAAGCGTCTCGCGTTAACTAAAAACTACCTTTTGCCATAATAGGTATAGCAGCCTTAAAGTGGTATAATTAGATAAGTTATGGGGGTAGAAAAAGCTGCTTTAAAGACCGAAAAGGGTACTTCTTTAGTACCCTCTGATTATGTGCATTTACATAACCACACACACCACAGTGTTTTAGACGGTCTAACAAAAATTCCCGCTTTAGTGGACTTTGTTAAGGATGCAGGTATGGAGGCGGTGGCAATTACGGACCACGGCACTATGTCTGGTACAATTGAATTCTACCAAGCGGCAACTGCAAAAGGTGTTAAGCCTATTATTGGTATTGAAGCTTATGTAGCGGCGCGCACACGGCATGACCGCGATCCTCATAAAGACAAAAACCGCTATCATCTAACTATTCTTGCTATGAATAATCAAGGTTACCAAAACTTAATGCGCTTAAGCTCCATTGCTAACCTTGAAGGAGTTTATTATAAGCCACGGATGGACCGGGAGATCTTAGAGA
Organism: uncultured Candidatus Saccharibacteria bacterium; assembly: GCA_964346445.1. GTDB lineage: Bacteria > Patescibacteriota > Saccharimonadia > Saccharimonadales > Saccharimonadaceae > JAGOZV01. The sequence goes on from CAYFUI010000002.1 coordinate 21,268, forward strand.
AGTACAATGAAGGCTTAATTGTACTCTCAGGCTGCGCTAGTAGTGAAGTTTCTGAGAGTTTAAGGGTGGATGATTACGAGAAGGCTAAAGAAATTGCTTTATGGTACAAAAAAGTGTTTGGTGATCGTTACTACCTAGAAATGCAGGACCATGGTCACCCAGAGTACCCGAATAAGGATAACCCCACTCCTTGGGCCGAACAAACAAAAATAAATAATTATTTAACACAGCTTTCTGAAGAAATAAATGTTCCACTAGTAATTAGTAGTGATGCACACTACTTAACCGCCGCTTATAAAGATGCGCACGAAATTCTTTTATGCGTTGGTACTGGGGCTTATCTAAGCGACACTAACCGGATGAGCTTAAAAGAATTCGACCTTCATGTAACACATCCTGATGACATTATCAGCCGCTGGGGTAATAGTCACCCGCAAGCTATTTTAAATACAAAAGAGATTGCTAAGCGGTGCGAGGTTGAATTAGAGTTTGGCAAAATACTAATCCCTAAATTTCCTACACCAAATGGTGAAAGCGAAAAAGAATACCTAGATACCCTTACTTACCGCGGGATGGCTATGCGGTATGCAGGTAAAACCGCCGAAGAAGCTAATAAGTTAACGATAGCCGAAGCCCGCTCTTTATTAAAGCCAGAACAGTTAGAGCGCTTAGATATGGAGTTTGAGGTGCTATCTAGAATGGGCTATAATGGATACTTTTTAATCGTCCAAGATTTTATTAACTGGGGGAAAGAAAGGGGTATAATATTTGGTCCAGGCAGGGGCTCTGCAGCCGGCTCTATCATTGCCTATGCTTTACGCATTACCGATTTAGACCCTTTAAAATATAACTTACTATTTGAGCGCTTCCTAAACCCTGATCGTATCTCCATGCCAGATATTGATATAGACATCCAAGACACGCGGCGAGATGAAGTGATTGAATATTGTGCTAAAAAATATGGCGAAGACAGGGTAGCAAATATCATGACATTTGGCACCATGGCTGCCCGCGCGGCCGCTCGTGATGTGGCTCGTGTGCTAGAGGTGCCCTACGCAGAAAGTGACCGCTTAGCTAAGACTATTCCCCCACCTAATCAAGGGCGACACGTCCCACTTAAGGTTTCTGTAAAAAATGATCCCGACTTAAAAAAAGAATATGAAAACAACCCAACGGCTAGAGAGGTCTTAGATTACGCCATTCAATTAGAGGGCACGATTCGATCGCATGGTGTCCACGCCGCAGGGGTGGTGATAGCGCCAGATGATATTGTAAATTATGTTCCCTTAGAAATGGCACAAAAGGGGGTGGTAGCAACACAGTATCCAATGGGTCCGGTCGAAGACCTAGGTTTGTTAAAGATGGACTTTTTAGGCTTATCCAATTTAACTACTATTAATAACGCCCTCCGTATCATCAAAAGGGTTTATGACAATGATATAGATTTGGCCACTCTCCCTCTTGATGATGTGAAAACTTACCAATTGTTTCAGCGTGGTGACACCACCGGAGTATTCCAGTTAGAATCTGCCGGTATGAAACGCTATCTACGTGAATTAAAGCCAAGCGTTTTTGAAGATATCGTGGCTATGGTGGCGCTTTACCGGCCCGGGCCCATGCAGTTTATCGACAGCTTTATTAAACGCAAACATGGGGAAGAGCCAATTACTTATCTTCATGATGGATTAAAAGGGTCACTAGAGAATACCTATGGTATCCTTATCTACCAGGAGCAATTTATGCAAATTTCCAAAGATTGGGCCGGTTTTACCGGTGGTCAAGCAGACACACTAAGAAAGGCTGTTGGTAAAAAGAAAATGGACTTAATGAAAGAAGTTAAGCCTGCATTCATTGACGGTGCTGTAAAAGTGGGTGGTGCCTCTAAACAGGTGGCAGAAACTTTTTGGAACCAGCTCGAAGAGTTTGCTAATTATAGTTTTAATAAATCGCACGCCGCTTGTTATGCCCTAATCGCTTACTGGACGGCCTACTTAAAAGCCCATTACCCAGATGCTTTTATGGCGGCGCTTATGACCAGCGACCACGACGATATAGACAGACTGGCTATAGAAATAAGTGAATGTAATAGAATGGGGATTGAGGTACTAGCACCAGACGTTAATGAGTCTTATAGTGAGTTTGCGGTAGTACCCCACGAAAATAAAATACGCTTTGGTATGACCGCTGTAAAAGGTGTGGGCACAGGGGCGGTGGATGCGCTTTTAGAGGCTAGGGACAAGGATGGTAAATTTAAGGGAATAGAAGATTTCGCCAGGAGGGTGCCCGCTAATAAGTTTAATAAAAAGGCCTGGGAGTCTTTAATGAAGGCTGGTGGTTTTGACGCTTTTGGTGAACGCTCCGACCTTTTGTTTAACCTAGATACCATCTTGGCATTCTCGCAAAAATTACAAAAAGAAGCCTTAAGTGGGCAGACGGATATTTTTGGCACTTTGAGTGCTAGTTCAAAAACAGTCCAGCCAACAATTAAGCTTGACGAAGCGCCCAGTAAGCATAGTGAAAAAGAAAAGCTCATGTGGGAGCGCGAATTAATGGGACTTTATTTAAGCTCTCACCCACTAGATAACTATGAGCATTATTTTCGTGAGCAAACCACAGCGCTGGCCCATATTAGTGAAAATATTGATGGGCGAAAGGTGACGGTTGGTGGGATAATAGCAGCAGTTCGCCCGATAATCACAAAAAAGGGTACTAAGATGGCATTTTTAAGCTTAGAGGATAAACAGGCGGAGCTAGATGTGGTTGTCTTCCCAAACATTTATGAAGAAGTGGGGGCTAAATTAGAACAGGACGCCATAATAAGAATAGAAGGAAAAGTAAATGCTCGAGACAAAGAGGGTAACCTGAGTGGTGAAGTTAGCCTGATTGCTAATAGTATAGTTATAGTGACTGATGAAGAGTTGCAAAATTATCAAGCCACTGGCAAAGCTAAAAAGGCTCCGCAAATAAGTAAAAAAATTAAAGCCGAGAAGCTGGCCAAATATAAAGCCGCTCGCCAAAAACCCGCATTAAATAAAACAGAGGCAGTCACTGTTGATAAACCGTTTACGGCCGCACCCCAGGAGAAATCACCTATACTATATTTAAAGTTAGAAACCTCAGAAAATGTAAAGCTGTTAGAAGAAATTAAAAAAGTTTGTTCCAAGTATAATGGCAGTAGTCAGATGATAATTATTATTGGCGATAACCCAAACCGGACAGCTATACGAATGCCATTTAGAGTAGCTCCTAACCAGGAGTTAGTGGCGGCCCTTCAGGCATTAGTTGGGGCCGCTAATGTTGTACTAAAGTAAGTGCCCTAAAGGTGTAACTTAGGTGCCCTGTTCCAGCTAATAAACTAGCCCGTATAAGCAAATGCCCAGTGCCACCGCCACGTTAAAGGATTCTTTTTGACCTTTCATCGGTATTTCAACTAGTGCGTCACACTGGTCTATTAATGCTTGTGGTAGCCCCCGAACCTCTTCCCCTAATAGCACAGCGATTTTTTTACTGGCTGGTGCAAAGTCGTTTAGTAGGAGGCTGTTTGGCGTTTGCTCTAAGCCAATTATTTGGTAGCCCTGTCGTATCAATATGTCCAAAGGTGGTTGCTCGGTGTAGTGGAAGGGGACGGTTTTTTCTGCCCCAAGAGCAGTCTTATGTATTTGTGCAGTTAATTTTTGGCGGATATGTGGTAATCGTCCATCCTCTTTTCCTACAATGGTTAAATCTGGGTAAGGAGTATATCCACACAGGTAGATTTTGTTGACGCCGAACCCTTCAGCCGTCCTAAAGATCGCCCCAACGTTATGAGTAGAGCGTATATTTGGCAGTATAATGACGATGTCTGGCGTCCCTTTCATAAAGGCTATTATACAATTAAATAGTACAAAAAACATGAGTAGTTTGGTATAGTGGTTTAAGATGGACGAACAACGTATTCAACAGGATAGGCGGGCTCTTGATGAAGATGGTACACGCTTACGCTCTCAGGTATTAGGTTTTCAATACCTAGATTTACGCCCAATAGAAAATGAACTGGAACTCGTAGAGGGTGTTATTCCTGTCGAGGAGATGAAAAAGAACTACCTAGTGCCCATCCGTGAAGGTGATGAATACAATCCATGGGAGTTTGGAATAACAACACGTACGCCACAAAGTTATGTACGCCAACTTGAAAAAAGGTATGAAGACCAGGCATTAAAAGCCCGCTTTCTGTTGATTAGTGAGGGTGGCTACCGGGCAATGATGCTTCGTTATGATCCGCCTCCAGTTGTTCATTATGATGATATAAAAATTTCTCGCGAAGGGGACAGTGAAACCATTGCCGAGGTAACCCGAACGTTACGACGTGTCGGCTCCGATGATATTTTTGATTATTTATTAACGCAAGCTGATGAATTAGGCGCAAGCGATATTCATATAGAGAACCTACGTACTAGCATAAGGGTGCGTTTTAGAGTGGACGGTGTCTTACACCCCGTAGCAGACTTGGATAAAGACCGTTACCGCGTGATCCAAGGCGCCCTGGCTTCTAATGCTGGTATCTCTACGGCCTCTAAAGAGCCTCAGTCGGGACATATTCAAAAAGAGGTTACACGCAATGGCAAGACGACTGTTTTAAATATCCGTGTAGAAACTGTTCCTACTATTTATGGGTTAGACTCAGTTCTACGGTTATTTAATTTTGACCAAGAAAAACTAAACCTAGACCGGTTGTCACTCAGTGAAGAAAAGTTGTCACACATAAAAGAAGTTGTGAGCCATCCGCGGGGCTTAGTCCTGCTAGTTGGACCAACTGGTAGTGGTAAATCTACTACATTATATAGCATTATCAATAGTCTTAATGACAGCACTCGTAAAATTATCACACTGGAGGACCCAGTAGAATTTGGCATAGACGGTATTTCACAAATTCCTGTAGATTCACGTACGCCAGCCGGCTTTGCCCAGGGCCTACGGTCCATCTTAAGGCTGGACCCAGATGTGGTTATGGTGGGTGAGGTTCGTGATGCCGATACAGCTAGAGCCGCCATCCAGGCCTCTATTACCGGTCACCTGGTGCTGTCTAGCTTCCACGCTAACTCTTCGGCAGCCGCATTTAGCCGAATGATAGATTTAATCGGTATAAACCCTATCTTTAGCTCTGCTGTTAGAATGGTTATTGCCCAGCGGCTTGTTAGGCGTTTAGATGATAAAACCAAAGAAGAGTATGAGCCAGATGAAGCTACAAAAAAATGGGTGAAAGAAGTGCTTAAAGATTTGCCAGCGGACCGAGAAAAACCAGATTTAGACAATTTTAAGTTGTGGCGACCCGTCGCTTCGCCAGATAGTCCTTTTGGCTATAACGGCCGTATTGTCTTGATGGAGCAATTGCTAATGAGCGAGGAGATTCAAAAGTACATACGGGGTGATATAGCTGATACTAATACTGAAACCATAGAAAAAACCGCCAGGGAGCAGGGCATGGTGACACTCCTGCAAGAGGGTGTATTAGCTGCCTTAGCTGGAAAGACAACCTTAGAAGAAGTAAACCGAAATATTTAGTTGGCGGTACAGGTTGCCTCTTTTAATTTAAAGCAAAGTATGCTATAATAGGTAGTTGATTAAGATAATAAGTAAGAGAGAATCAAATGACTGTAGATTTAATGAAAAAAGTTAACGAAGAACAGAAAAAGCCGGCTGTGGTTAACGTTAAAAGTGGCGATACCGTAAAGGTGCACCAAAAAATTAAAGAAGGTGCTAAAGAGCGCATACAAATTTTTGAAGGTGTTGTTATCCGGACAGATCGTAAAAATTCACACACCTCAAGAATTACAGTAAGAAAAACTGCCAGTGGGGTAGGTGTAGAAAAAAGTTTCCTCCTAAATAGCCCTCTGGTTGAAAAAGTTGAAGTTATTCGTCGTGGTAAGGTGCGTCGTAATTATCTTAGCTATTTACGAGAACGTAGTGGTAAAAGCGCTCGCTTAACTGGCCAACATTTCGACAAAGAAGCTGTTAACGCTGTAGAGTAAAAATGCTTCTAGGTATTGATGAAGTAGGTCGTGGCCCCTGGGCGGGGCCACTTCTTGTTGGTGCAGTTATTTTACCTAAAAGTCCTGTAATAGAGGGTTTAACCGATAGCAAAAAATTATCAGCTAAAAAAAGACAAAAACTCAGTCAAGAAATTAAGGCAACGGCCTTAGCCTATTCTCTTGGTTGGGTGAGTGCAGAGGAGATTGACAACTATGGCCTAGGGCAAGCTTTAAAAACAGCTTGCATCAGGGCGGTTGAGCAAATCAACCTACCCTACGAGCATATCGTCATAGATGGCAATATAAACTTTTTAAAGGACTCCAGGTATGACAAAGGGGTGTCAGTCATTAAAAAGGCCGATCTTTTAGTGCCTGCAGTTTCCGCCGCTGCTATCGTTGCAAAAGTTGCCCGGGATAATTACATGAGTCAGCTAGCCCTCCGTCACCCTGAATACCATTTTAGTACCAATATGGGCTATGGGACGAAAGCCCATCGTCAAGCCATTGGGCGGCATGGCGTAACGCCATTTCACCGCTTAAGCTTTAAGCCTTTGGCGCCTTACCGCCAGCCTAGTGTTAAGGATCCACTAAATATTCCGCCAGCCTCCACTAGTAAGCAAAAAGGCGATCAGGCTGAAACAGTGGTGGCTAATTACCTCAAAGCTGCTGGTCACAAGGTTCTAAGGCGCAACTATAAAACAAAATGGTCCGAGATAGATATAATTAGCCTTAAGGGGGACGTAATTTATTTTACAGAGGTCAAGTACCGCTCCTCTACTGGTCAGGGAGGTGCCCTAGAGGCGGTTGATTATAAAAAACAAGAGCAAATGGCCTTGGCGGCTAAAGCATTTATGGCTACGAAGGTTAGGACCAGTAAAAACCAGTTTGGTTTAACGCCACGGCTGGCAGTAGGGCTAGTTGGCCCTAACTATCAACTGCTAGAATGGTTTCAAGTTTCTCTTTAACAGTTGTCCGGTGGTCTTCAATTTGTTTTACCTTAGCTTCTAAATCTTTAACTCCTAAACTGATTACTCGTGTTAGGGCTGGGTCTTCTTTTAGCTCATGAAAAAATTCCGTGTATTCGTTAAGCTGTTTTCTAGTATACAACCCTGTAACGGCTAGACGGGCAAAGTCATCGTAACTTTTATCACCCTTAAAAGTTGTGTCCACCCAGGCCCAGTTGTCCTGCAGCCATTGCCAGGTTAGCGCGGTGCCCGCACTATTTCTTAAAAGCCGCACAAACCAATAAATGGCGTCTTGGGGGCGGTTGAACTGTTTGTCACTAATTTTATCTAAAAGTAGAGTAATTTTAGTGATATCAATAGTGGCAGTAAGGGCGCTTAGGATATCATCTTTTAGTTGCGGGTCACTTTCCTTAGGGTAGGTATTTAAGAGCTCGTTAAATAGCCGTCCGTCTTTTTCGTTTTTTATAACGGCACTTAAAAGGGGTACACGTGTCTCAGCGTCCATATTTTTAATCTTGGCACTCTGGGTAGCTTGGCGAGCCTTTTCAATAACTGTTTGGTCTTCAGCGTATAGCATCATGGCTAGAATAGTACCGCGCAACTTGGAGTCATTTTCACTTTCTCCTGGTATTCTTGTTAAGCCGAGGCGCTTATATTGGCTTTGTGCAAGCTTACCTGTTAATTTTTTTAAGTTCTGCTCGGCTGCTGCGTCATCTCTGACAAATTTCCTGAAAGACACTAAAAGGCTGCCAATTATACCCCACACCTGCTCATTCTCCTCGTCCTTAAATGGCTCTAAAATGTCTAAAAGCATGGCAGGTTCAATCAGGCCGCCGTTAGCCAGTAGCATGGCTTCGTTTAAAAATTGAATTTTATAATTATCGTCTAATTTATTAGCGGCAAATGCTTCTAAGATTTTTTGTCTCAATTCGGGGCTGTAGAGAGTAATGAAGTGTGAAGCATTTTGCTTATTTAAAATAAAGAGCTCATCTAAGTCTTCTAGTGGGAAGGTAATTTCTTGTTCTTCCATGACCATCGGTGCATTTTTGTGCGTCGAGTCGAGTGGGATTGGCCACAGCTGCTGCGTTTTCTTGTGATCACCTATAAAGAACTGCTCTTGTTTCATGATAATTTGTCCATCCTCAACCCTGGCGTGTACTACTGGGAAGCCAGGTTGCCTAATCCACCTATTCATTAGGCTGGTGATATCTTGGTTGCTGGCCAGTGAAAGCTCTTCCCAAAGATGGTTGCCCACGGTGTTTTGGTACGCGTATTTTTCAAAATAATTTTGCAAGCCCTCTCTAAAGGCGCTTTCGCCTATTAAGTTTTTAACCATGTAAAGTAGGTGGCCGCCTTTTGCGTAAACAATTGCTCCATCAAACAGGGCACTAATTTCGTCGGGGTGGTTTACTTCAGACTGCACAGCCTGAACACCATCAAGGCTGTCACGGGCTAGGGCATATGGCACCTCCATACAGGAAAAATCGTGCCATATGTTCCAGTGTGGGTGCAAGCTGTCTACTGCCAGGTATTCAATCATGTTGGCGAAGCTTTCATTAAGCCACAGGTCATTCCACCACTCCATCGTAACAAGGTTACCGAACCATTGGTGCGAAAGCTCGTGGGCAATTACTTTTGCAATTTGCTGTTTGCTGTCTATGTCGGCATTTTCGTTAGCTAGGAGGGCACTTTCACGATAGGTTACTAGTCCCCAGTTTTCCATGGCGCCACTAGAAAAATCAGGCAGTGCTACTTGGTCACTTTTTTCTAAAGGATATGGCACCCCAAAATAGTCATCATAAAAATCTATTAAATTGATAGCATTTTCTAGAGCAAAATCTAAACTATTGGGGGTGTGGACGGGCGTGGCATAAACATTGACGGTAACACCATTTTTGGTAGTACCGGTTTTTTTAATTAATTCTCCGGCCACTATGGCTAAGAGGTAAGTGCTCATTATAGGCGTGGTTTTAAAAGTGGTTACTAAGCGTCCATTTTCTTGTCTTTGAGTTTTTATTGGCTGGTTACTAAGTACCGTTATATCAGGCTGAGTGGTCACGGTTACGTTGAACTTAGCCTTCGCCTGGGGCTCATCAACACATGGGAACATTTCCCGCGCATGATGACTTTCAAATTGTGTAGCATAAAGCTTTTTTTGTACGCCTTGATGGATGAAATTAGCAGGGTAGAGACCGTGCATAGCCGGTGTAATTAGTCCATGATACTTAATAGTGATAATTAAATTGGGATTTTCTGAAATAACATTCTTAGGCAATGTAATATTTAACTCATCACCACTAAGTGTCCATTTAGCGGTGCGACCGTTTATATGGATACTATCGATATCTAGGCTTTTGGCGTGCAAAGAGATGATGCCGCTATCATTCTCATCTGGTACAGTTCCTTTTATAACCACCAAGCCCTTAAAGGTGTCAGTTTGTTCATTAATGTCTATAGAAAGGTCATATTCAGCCGGTCTAAATGTCCGTACTAGTCTTTTAACTTTTGTCATAATAACTATTGTACTATAATATTAAGTATGTATCGCCGTCGCCGCGTCTTCTTTATCTCATTAGCCTTTGCCAGCTTGCTAATGTGGTTTACCAGCTTTATTCTGGATGACGAGGCTATCCCGCCACATGTTAGCGGTGGCGTGCAGGCAATCTCCTTGTCTAATAAGGACCTAGAGACCGCCAAGGCTACTCTAGAGGCCATTCCAGTTAAGGGCCGGGCGCCAAAAACTAATTATGCCAGGACGCAATTTGGTAATGGCTGGCGTATAGTTCAAGGGTGCGATACGCGAAATACTATTTTAGCCAGAGACCTTACTAGTATACAAATTGGTGAAGATTGCAAGGTAGACAGTGGCTTACTGAATGACCCTTATACGGGTGGTATCATCAATTTTGAGCGAGGACCAAAAAGTAGCAGTGCGGTACAAATTGACCATGTTGTAGCCCTAAGTAATGCTTGGCAAACTGGTGCGCAGCAGCTGAGTGAGGCTAGGCGTATTGATTTTGCTAATGACCCCTTAAACTTATTGGCAGTCGACGGCCCAGCTAATCAGCAAAAAGGTGATAGTGACGCGGCCTCATGGTTGCCACGCAATAAGGCTTTTCGCTGTCCTTATATTGTCCGGCAGGTAGAGGTTAAGAAAAAATATGACTTATGGGTGACGCCGCCTGAAAAAATAGCTATGACGGGCATTTTAAATAAATGCACAGCTGCTGTGAATTAATATCTTTAGTTTTACCGTACACTTAATTTCAACGTAGTATATTTATATAATATTCAGTACTAAGAGGTAGTATTACTAAAAAATAGGCTAAAATGCTTGCTTTTTAAGCAAAACGGGAGTATAATAAAAATAGTAGTTTAGTCCGGCCAATCAGGTCGGCTTTTTTAATAAGGAGTAGCTATGGCTATAGAAGAAATTAATCTAAAACAATTAACCCAAGCTGTGAGGGTAATAACCGAAGAAAAGAACCTACCAGAAGAAACGGTCCTGGATGTTATTGAGCAGGCCATTGCTGCCGCTTGGCGCCGCGACAATGGTGAACGAGACCAAGAAGTCCGGGCGGAGCTAAATATTAACGATGGGTCAGCCCAGGTGTTTATTCGCCGAAATGTAGTAGAAGAAGTAACAAACCCCGTAAATGAAATAACTCTAGAAGAGGCCAAAGAAATAAACCCAGAGGTAGCAGAAGATGGTTATGTTGAAGAAAGTTTTGCGGTTACCGGTTTTGGTCGGGTAGCCGCTCAAACTGCAAAACAGGTGGTTATCCAGCGCCTACGAGAGGCAGAGCGTGAAGTAGTGTTGGAAGAGTATGAAGATAAAATTGGTACTATAGTTAATGGGGTGGTGCAGCGAGTAGAGCCAAAATTAGTAAGAATCGACTTAGGCAAGGCGGTAGGACTAATGCCTTATTCTGAGCAAATTCAAGGTGAGTATTATGGTATAGGTAGCCGCATGCGGGTCTACATTAAAGATATAGAACGTGAAAACCGCGGTCCACAATTAATTCTTAGTCGGGGTAATGAAGCATTTGTTGAAGAGTTGTTTAAACAAGAGGTGCCCGAAATAGAGACAGGGGCGGTGGAAATTAAGAATGTCGCCAGAGAGTCGGGACGTCGGACCAAAATTGCCGTTATTAGTTATGTACCCGGTGTAGACCCTGTTGGCACATTTGTTGGTGGTCATGGCACTAGGGTGCAGGCCGTCATGAATGAAATAGGTGACCAAGAAAAAATCGATATTGTACCTTATGACGAAGACCCAGCTACCTTTATTACTAACGCTCTCAGTCCAGCGGAGGTGATTTCTGTAGAAATAGATGAACCAAATAAGACAGCCACCGTTTATGTGTCCGAAGATCAACAGTCGATTGCTATCGGTAGAGCCGGTCAAAACGTCCGTCTAGCAAGCCGTTTAACTGGTTATGAGTTGAATATTGAAGCTAAGCAGCCAGAACCAAAAGCTGCACCAAAGCCACGTATTAATGCCGAAGATAGCTTATTTGATGCGTTGGAGAGCACTGAAGAGAATTAGCACTCTATTGACACGACTGCTAATTTTCGCTAAAATCAGATTAGTTAAAGAGCACTGGGTTTAATGAAATAAACCTGCTCAAGGAGGGCTATGCCAGACGATTTTGCTGAATTTCTCAACCATCTCACTAGTAATGCAAGGACTAGCATTCACCAAGCTGGTTTAATGGCGCACCAGTATGGCAGTTTGTATGTCGGCACAGAGCATATTTTACTCGGTTTATTAGCCCAAGGGTCTTCCGTAGGTGCAAAAATGTTAGCTGACCAGGGTGTAACACTTGACTCAGCCCGTAGTGCTTTAAAGCTCACCATGGTGGCGGACCCTATTAGCACCAAAACTACCATTAAAGCGCTAAGCGAAACTGCCAAGCTAACTTTACGGATGAGCTGGGAGTTAGCACGTGAGTTTAAGCAAGACTTCCTGGGCACAGAGCACATCCTTTATAGTATATTAAGCCAACGTAACTCAAGAGCTACGGTATTGTTGCGCGACATGGGAATTAATGTAGGTGAACTTAGCGGCGCGGTTGAGGATTTCATAGGTAAGCAGTCTAATTTTTCAAGCGAGCTAGATTTTGAAGCTGCTGGGCCCGCAACCTTTAACCCAGGCTATAGGCACCAACCAACCATTTTAGATGTGTTTGGCGTAGATTTAGTTGAACGGGCTATGAATGGAGAGCTAGACCCAGTCATAGGGCGCGACAAAGAAGCTGAAAGAATGATAACGGTGCTTTCGCGGCGTACAAAAAACAACCCAGTTCTAATTGGACTGCCTGGTGTAGGTAAGAGCGCTGTGGTAGAAGGTTTAGCGCAGCGGATTGCTAAAGAAGACGTGCCAGATAAACTCTTAGACAAGCGCCTTATTCAACTTGATTTAGCAGGAATGGTGGCGGGTACTAAATTTAGAGGGGAGTTTGAGGAACGTCTAAAAAAAGTCATAGAAGAGGTTAAAGCGCAAAAAAATATTATACTATTTATTGATGAGCTACATTTATTAGTTGGCGCTGGCGCAGCCGAAGGTGGCATGGACGCGGCCAACATCTTAAAGCCAGCTTTAGCGCGTGGCGAAATCCGGCTAATTGGCGCTACTACTATAGATGAATATCGCAAGCATATTGAAAAAGATAGTGCCTTGGAGCGCCGGCTCCAAACCATAATGGTAGAAGAGCCTTCCAGAATAGATACTATTAAAATTATTAAAGGCTTACGTGATAGATATGAAGAATATCACCATGTAAAATTAAGTGATGAAATTATAACTCACATTGTGGCCCTGGCCGATCGTTATATTAGTGAACGCCATATGCCAGATAAAGCCTTAGATGTACTTGATGAGGCGGCAGCTAGAGTCAATGTTAAAACCACTAGTAAGCCAAGCAAGGTCCGTGATTTAACACGCGAAATAAAAAACCTTATTGAAAAAATGGATGACGCCGTCACTAAAGAAGATTTTGAAAAGGCCGCAATTTACAAGACGCGTATGGCCAGGTTGGCCAATGAGCTAGTGGCCCTTGAAAAAGAAAAGAGTAAAAAAACAAAACGAACCTTAACTAGCGAGGATGTTGCCTATGCTATTAATGCCATTACCGGTATTCCGCTTAATCGGCTAAAGAAATCTGAAGCGCGTTTAATGGCTGGCCTAGAGAAGCACTTAAGCAAGTTTATAGTTGGACAACCAGAGGCAATTAAGCAAGTGGCTAAAGCGGTGCGCCGTGGGCGTAGTGGTATTGCTAATCCTAACCGTCCCATTGGCTCATTTGTCTTCTTAGGTCCGACAGGGGTGGGAAAAACTGAATTAGCCAAAGTTCTAGCGAAAGAGGTTTTTGGAGACACTAAAGCCCTCATTAAAATAGACATGAGCGAATTTAGTGAGCGTCATAACGCAGCCCGTTTGGTGGGTGCACCAGCTGGTTATGTTGGTTACGAAGATGACGGTAAATTAACAGATAAAATACGGCGTCAGCCATATAGTGTGGTTTTATTTGATGAAATAGAAAAAGCCCACCCAGATGTATTTAACTTACTGCTGCAAATTTTAGAAGAGGGCACTTTAACTAGCGCAAAAGGTAGGAAGGTCAGTTTTAAGAACTCCATAATTATTTTAACCAGTAATGTTGGAAATTCTACCCATATTAAAGAAGGCTCTTTAGGTTTTGGTGTGCCTAGTGCCAACACAGGCTCTGCTAAGCACTCCGCCAACAGTCAAGCTGCCCAAAGTACACTCCTCAAGGTAATGAAACCAGAGCTTGTTAACCGGTTTGATAATATAATAATGTTTAAGCCCTTAGAAGAAAAAAGTGTTAATATAATCTTTGACAAGCTCATCAATGACCTGAAGGAGCGGTTAGTCTCCACCGGCGTCTCTTTAGTGGTTACGCCAGCCGCTAAGAAGCACATTATTAATAAAAATGTAGATAAAAAGTTTGGTGCTCGTCCCTTACGCCGGGCCATAGAAGAGGTAATTGAATCAAAAATTGCTGATGGCATCTTGGCACAAGATTACGAAAAGGGTACAATTTTAAAGGTAGGCCTAAAGAAGGGTGAAATAGAAATTGTCACAAAAAACAAAGAATGAAATAAACTTATTTCCGGTGCTTAGTTTGACGGCACTTGGGGTGGTGTTTTTGTTTTTGGCCTTTGTGTTGTTAAACATTCAGTATATTAAAGACAAAATTATCATCTTAGCTAACCCCACGCCCGCACCAGTTTTGGCACTTGTCCAGGATAGTGGAATGAATAGTACGGGGCAATTTTATTATAAAGCTAGTCAGCCAGTTTTAGCGCCTGCCCAGTCTTTTAACCAGGTTTGCCGGTCAAACCAGGAGCAATCGGAAGCAATTTTAGGCTGTTACACCCGGCAACGTATCTATATTTATGATGTACAGGACCAAGACTTAGCAGGTGTAAAAGAGGTAACCGCAACCCATGAGGCAATGCATGCGGTTTATGAACGCCTATCTGCTAGCGATAAAATATACTTACACCAGCTACTAGATAAAGAGTATGAAAGCCGGACCGATGACACAGCCCTCCAGGCCCGGATGAAGTATTATGTAGAAACTGAGCCAGGACAGTTTTATAATGAATTGCATTCAATACTAGCCACCGAACGAGGCAGTTTACACCGGAGCCTTGAGGAGTATTATCAGCAATACTTTTCCGACCGCCAAAAAGTAGTAGCTCTTTATGAAGGTTATGAAGGTAAAATTGCCGAAACTGCCCAACGCGCCCAGGCATTAAGCGATGAAATAAACCACTTGCAAAACCGGCTAGAGCAAAGGATCGCCCGCTATAATGCAGAAAGCAAAGCCGTTAATGAAGCCATCTCCTCTTTTAATACCGCGGCGGGTACGGCTGGTTATTTTCAAAACCAAGACCAGTTTAACAGCGCCCGTCAGGCCATCGCTAGCCGCGCCGCAGCTTTGGATGCGGAATACGAAGCTATCCAGCAAGAAATGAATCGTCACGAACAACTAGTCAAAGAATATAATTCAACTGCTATAAGGTTGAATGAAATCAATACTAACCTTAATAGCACTATAGAGCCTATAAAGCGTTTCTAGTGTTATAATATTCTTAGTGAGTAAAGTAAAAACCCAGTTTGTTTGTCAGGTATGTGGTGCCATACACCCTAAGTGGGTCGGTCGCTGCAGTTCTTGTGGCGAATGGAATACACTTGTCGAACAGGTAGTCGAAACTAAGGGTAAGGGAGCTATAGCTAAGGCTAAACAAACTGGCAAAGTTTTAAAGCCTCAAGCCATTAAGGACGTGGCTTCTACTAGCCAGCACGGTCGCATTCTAACTGGCGTCAAGGATTTAGACGCAGTTCTCGGAGGGGGAGTAGTTCAGGGAGGCGTAACCCTCTTAGCTGGTCAGCCTGGCATAGGCAAAAGCACTTTACTCATGCAGTTGGCGGGCTATATCAGTCAGTCTAAGAAGGTTCTATACGTTAGTGGCGAAGAGTCGGCGCAACAAGTTAAGTTACGGGCTGAACGCCTAGGTGTTCTTTCCGGTGTAAAAGATTTGGATTTTATATCTACCACTAGTGCAGGAGATGTAGCGGCCACTATCCACGATGGCTCTTACGATTTAGTAATTGTCGACTCTATTCAAACTATGGCCTTAGAAGACTTAACCAGTGCACCCGGCACGGTTAGCCAAGTAACTGGCGCCAGTAATGTGGTTATTAGGGCTGCTAAAGATACTAATACGGCTGTTATGCTTGTTGGGCATGTCACAAAAGATGGAACGATTGCTGGTCCTAAAGTGCTAGAACACCTAGTAGATGTGGTTTTGCAATTCGAAGGTGACCGCTATGGCGGCTTTAAGGTTGTACGAGCTGCGAAAAACCGTTATGGCTCAACCGCCGAAGCTGTCATTTTTGAGATGGATGATAGCGGTTTGCAAATTGTAGAGAACCCATCCGAGACACTACTAAAAGAGCGTAATAATTTGGATGGTTCAGTAATTCTGGCCACCGTCGAAGGAAACCGGCCAATTCTAGTAGAAATCCAAGCGTTAGTTAATACAACTTCGTTTGGCTACCCAAAAAGGGCGGCCAGTGGCTTTGATTTGAACCGCCTTAACCTATTAGTGGCAGTCTTAGAAAAAAGAACGAATTTGAAATTAGCCGATAAAGATATCTACATTAACGTTGTTGGTGGCGTTAAATTAGATGATAGGGCGGCCGACCTTGCAATTTGCATGGCAATTGCAAGTGTAGCAAGTGGTCGCAAGTTGGCTGATGACCTAGTAGTGTTTGGTGAAGTGGGATTAGGTGGCGAAGTACGCTCGGCCAAGCAAACAGATAGAAGAATCCAAGAAGCGAAAAAACTCGGCTTTAAAAAAGCCATTGCGCCTAGCAAAGGCTTTAGCGGCAACAATAAAACCTTTATAGACGCCACTACCAATTTGCGTAGTGCGCTTATAAAACATTTGCAAAATTAAAAAATTCATTAAATAAAGTAAAGGAAAAATATGGAATTTATTTATATAGTTTTAGCTATTATATTAATAGAAACAAGTTATCTTGTTTTGGTTAATAAAAAAAAGTTAGCTACAAAAACAGTTAAACGTAATATTTATGTAGATACCTCGGTTTTAATTGACGGGCGGATAGTTAGTATTGCCCAAACTGGTTTTTTAGGCGGGGTACTGCAAATACCGAAAAGTGTGGTAGCAGAGCTCCAGTTATTAGCCGACGGTAGCGACAGCACTAAGCGTAACCGTGCGCGTTATGGCTTAGACGTTATTAAAGACTTGCAAGCTTTAAACGGGGTAGATGTAAACATCCTACAAGACCATATAGAGACTGGGGTTGGGGTAGATGACCAGCTGATTAATTTAGCCAAAGCCGATAGTGGCTCCGTTATTTGCACCTTAGACTATAATCTAAATAAAGTAGCAACCGTAGAGGGTGTAAAGGTGCTAAATATTAATGACTTAGCCCTTTCGCTACGGTTACGTTATTTGCCCGGTGAGCGAATTACTGTTCACTTAATGCAAAAAGGCCAGGAGGCGCAACAGGCTGTAGGAAACACCGCTGATGGTACCATGGTGGTAGTTGAAAAGGCTGCTAAGAAAATTGGTCACGATGTAGAAATAGAGGTAACTAGCAGCTTACAAACAACGGCTGGCAAAATGGTGTTCGGTAAATTAGTGACACCAGTGCCGCAAAAGGCTAGTAACCGTAGCCACACTAATAACAAAAACAATCATAAGCAGGCCGGGAAGGCTAAGCAAAAAACTAATGCCAAAAAGGTTACAAACAAACTTAAAAGTAAACCAAAAACTCAAGAAGACCGGTTACTAGAATTAGTAAATTCTAAATAAACTTAATTATTATTACCGCTTGAATTGCTATCCCCGCCATTGCCATTAGAAGGAGTGCCCGCAATGGTGTAAACTTGGCTTTTACGCTCGGTGCCGTTTTCGTAAATTAGTTTGGCGTAAACGGTATCACCAGGTTCACCAGCAATTGACTGGTTAATGCTTGTACCAGAAACGGTATTTCGTAAATTGTTATTATGGTATATTTCAATAGATACTGGCTGAATTGAGCCAGTAACCGTGCCAGTAATTTGGCTGGCTGTAACATTTAGCGTTACACCACCAGGCGTCAGGGAGCAGTCGTCGTCTTGGTCTATTAGGTAGCCGTCTGGTGATATGAAGACATCTTTTTTGGTAATAGGGTCTTTAGACTTCATGACACTAATCTCTATAACTGCTTCAGGAATAGTACAGTCTGTAGCCTTCTTCTTATTAATGCGGTTAAAGCGCATTTTTTGCTCTGTTTGCCCTTGGTTCTTGTTCCACCAAGATGGGTAGAGTTCATTACCAATTTTTTGCAGTCCGTCAGGGAATTCATACCAATCTCCCGGTTTCCACTTACCCTCTTTAGCATAAATTTCTTTATGCGCATATTGCATAACAGGGGCTACCACCCTACCTGTAATGATAGAACTGGCGTTTCTTAAAATGGAAGTGTCTGGGTTGCCCAGCCACACGCCCATTACCAAGACCGGGCTATAGCTCACCATCCAAATATCTTTGGCTTTACCGCCCTTGTCGGAGGTACCAGTTTTTGCCGAGCTACGAATGCCATCAAGGTAGACACCTTGAGGGTAGGCGCCATAAAGGGGAGCCCTGGCTTGTGGGTCGGATAAGACGTCAGAAATCATGTATGTAACTTGAGCGCTCATGACACGCTTACCTTCGGTGTCTGCCCACTTTTTGATAACTGTACCATTCGTATCCTTGACTTCTAGAATGGTGACCTGAGGCTTATAGATGCCTTGACGTGACATAGTGGCGTAGGCATTTACTAGGTCTACTTGGCGGACGCCACAGCCACCAATAGCGGATGCTAAGCCAGCCTGCTTATCGCTGCCTTGGGTGCAGTAGGATTTTGCACCAGCCTCTTGGATGTAGCCGATTGTTTCTGGCACCCCATTAATATACATTGTCTTGATGGCCGGAATGTTTCTCGATTGTGCCAGGCCATTGCGCATTGTCATTGGTCCTTTAAAGCGGTTGTCGGCATTGTTTACTTTTGCGCCATATAAAGCGTCTATATTATTATCTACAACGATAGAGCCTGTGCCAAAAGTTGGCTTACCTTCATTTTTTTCAAAAGCTTTTGCGTAGACAAATGGTTTAATGGTTGACCCTGGCTGTATATAAGCTGTAGCGGCGTTGTCTTGCCCAAAGCCTGGGTAATTGAAGTCTCGGCTACCCATTAGGGCAATAATTTGGCCAGTTTGTGACTCTTCAACAGTAGAGGCCCCATTACTAAAACCAGCTTGGTTAGGTAGTCCAGAATTAAACAAATTATCCATAGATTCTTCAAGCTTGTTTTGAATCCGGACGTCTAAGGTTGTTGTTATAGTTAAGCCACCACGGCCTACGGTTGTTTTTCCTAGCTCTTTTTCAAGGTCAGACTTTACCATTTGGATAAAATGCGGTGCCTTAATATTTGCATATTGACTAGAGGCAGGAATGATATTGTCGATGATTGGATAAGCCTTGGCCTCATCGGCCTCTTCGCGGGTGATAAAGCCTTCTTCGACCATTCGGTTTAAAACGTGGTGCTGGCGTGCAATAAGTGCTTCATGGCCTTTTACATTGTAAGGGTCGTACAAGGAGGGGCTATTAGGAATAGCGGCTAAAAGGGCGGCCTCGGCCACGGTGAGGTCTTTAGCGCTTTTACCAAAATAGGTACGGGCACCACTCTCGGCGCCATTACGCCGTCCGCCATAAGGCGACTCGTTGAGATAAAGCGTGAGGATTTGGTCTTTGTCATACATGCGCTCTAATTCTATAGATAGGATGACCTCTTTAATTTTACGTGGTACGCCACTAAGGGAACGGTTAGCCGCTTCTTCAGAAAAGAATACTTGCTTAACTAATTGCTGGGTAAGTGTAGAACCACCCTGGACTTTGCCACCGCGCATATTATTAATAAAGGCCCGGCTAAGCGCCGATAAGCTGAAGCCACCGTGTTTGTAGAAGTCTTTATCCTCCACAGCAATAGTGGCATTTTTTAAGTTATCACTTAGTTCTTCACTTTTTACAGCCAAACGGTAATTACCATCGCCTTTATCCTCCCATAGGAGCTCACCGTTTCTATCCAAGTAGACGTTAACGGTGGTTTGGACGCGTTTTGCTACCTCTTCGGGGCGAAGAGTGTCTAGGTCTTTTCTAAAATATGCAAATAAACCGCCAATAAAAAGCACGCCAATCAGCAGCATGACGCCTAAAGCTTTTAAGATGAAAAAGCCACCCTGCTTGCTAAAAATAAAATTTTTAACACGTTTGGGGTGAAAGTTCCAAAAAAACCGCCGCACCGGGTCTTTAGGGATGTTAGAGATGTCCTTAGCTTTTTGCCGAGTGGCCTTTGTTGAAGGGCTTTTTTTACGCTTTAAGTTAGCGTATAGGCTATGCCGGGCCGGCTTCTTATTAGCTTTGTCCTTATTATTCTTAATTGTCATTCTCCTCACAAAAAATACCTATACCATTATACCACCTATTAATTACATTTTAATAGGATTTTGTTATAATTAAGCTATTAAAGAGGAGATGCATGAAACTGTCTGAAGAACTTAAATGGCGCGGTTTTTTAAAACACACAACCTTAAAGGACAACAACCAGTTAAACGAGGCTGGCAAGTTAACAGTGTACCTTGGGGCAGACCCTTCTGGTGACAGCTTGCACGTTGGCCACTTAGCGGTGTACCTTTTGGCACGGCATTTTATAGACTATGGGCATAAAGTAGTGCTGTTAATTGGTGGGGGTACCGGCATTATTGGAGACCCGGGAGGGCGTGAAGCTGAACGGCAGTTGTTAAATGTGACCCAAGTAGAAGCCAATGCTAAGCAGTTAGCCAGCCAGGTTGAAAGCTTGTTTGGCGGGAAAGAGTTTACATTAGTAAACAACTACAGCTGGCTAAGTAACTTAAGTGTTATAGACTTCTTGCGTGATACGGGAAAGCACTTTAGTATGACGCAACTAATTCAGCGTGATTACATTTCTAAACGCATAGGCGAGGGAGGGAGTGGCATTAGTTATGCAGAATTTAGCTATACATTATTACAAGGTTATGATTTTCTCCATTTGTATAAAAATTTTGGTGTAAACTTCCAAATTGGTGGCAGTGACCAGTGGGGTAATATTCTCTCTGGTGTTGATTTGGTTCGTAAGGTTGAGGGTGCCGATGTTAATGGCATGACTGCACCGCTTGTTATTGATAAAAGCACGGGGAAGAAGTTTGGCAAAAGCCACGATGGGGCTGTCTGGCTAAGCCCAGAAAAAACTAGCCCATACCAGTTTTACCAATTTTGGCTACAAACTAGCGACCAGTCTGTAATTGACTACATAAAGCTGTTCACTTTGTTAAATGAGGAGCAAGTTAACCATATTGCAAAAGAGCATGAACTTGCACCACATAAAAGGCTAGCTCAACAGGTGCTGGCTAAAGAAGTTACGCAATTGGTACATGGCAGGGAGCGGGCTAAAGAGGTAGAAAAGGTAACAGCTGTTTTGTTTACCCAAACGCCCGTGGATAGTTTAACAGAGGCAGAATTATCCGCCCTAGCTAATGAAATACCCACCACCAGCGGTGGTCGTGTGACTGATATCTTGCTGCGTAGTGGGTTGACTAAAAGTTTAGGTGAGGGACGCCGTTTAATAAATGGGGGCGCCATTAGTCTTAATGGACAAAAAATTACCACTGATAGCGAAATTGACGAATTAGGTTTGTTAAAAAAAGGAAAAAACACCTTTGTCTTGGTTAAATAAATAAAAATGACACCACAATTAAGCTTAAATAAAATAAAGGGCGTTGGCCCAGTTTTGGATAAGCAATTTAAAGCAGCTGGGTTGGAAACAGTAGCCGATCTTGCTTATTTTTTCCCACGACGGTACGAAGATTATTCAAATACGCGTAGTATTAAAGATATTGAGCCAGGACGGGTAACCTTAAAGGCGGATGTAGAGCAGGTTACGACCAAAAGGATGCGCCGCAATATGCATTTAACCACTGCTGTGCTTAATGATTCAACCGGTAAGATACAAGCCGTTTGGTTTAACCAGCCATATCGGGCACAGCAGCTTAAGCAGGGAGGCCCTTTTTTCTTTACCGGTAATTATGAATTTAAATATAACCGTTTCCAATTAACCAGCCCTAGTGTAGAACAAGCTAAAGAGCATATGGATAATCTAGATAAGCTAGTGCCTATTTACTCAAAGCCTTCAGGTTTAAAAACCCAGTACGTACGTAAAACATTGGAGAATATGAGAACAGCCTTTTCTACTTGGCCTGAGGAGTTGCCAAAAAGTGTCGTAGAAAGCGCCCGTTTAATTTCCTTAGGGGCGGCGCTGGAGAAGATTCACTTTCCGGCTAGTCCGCTAGATGCTCAGGTGGCTCGGGAGCGCTTGGCTTTTCAAGAATTATTTGAATTAATTCTTGCTAGTCAATTAAACAAACATGACAACCATAAGTTAAAGGGGTGGCAAGTACCATTTAATAAAGAGGCGGTTTTAGGTATGGTTAAGCAGTTGCCATTTAAATTAACACCTGGACAAAGAATTGCTGCCTGGGAAATTATTCAAGATTTTGCCAAGCCATTCCCTATGAACCGCTTATTGCAGGGTGATGTTGGCTCTGGAAAAACCGTGGTAGCCGGTATAGCCGCTACGCAGGCGGCCGCTAGTGACCTGCAAACCGCTATCTTAGCCCCTACAGATATTCTAGCTACCCAGCATGCCCAAACACTTCAACAATTATTAAAGCCGATTGGGGTGAATGTAGGGTTGCTAACTGGTCGTGTAAAAGGTGAGGCGAGAAAGGTGCTTTACCAGCAAATTAAAGATGGTCACGCACAGGTAGTAGTAGGGACACATGCACTCCTTCAAGAGGGTTTAACCTTTAAACAACTAGGCTTGGTAGTGGTGGATGAGCAGCATCGTTTTGGGGTAAAGCAGCGGCAAGAGCTACTTAATAAATCTAAGCACTTGCCACACCTGTTAACCATGACGGCCACTCCCATTCCGCGTAGTTTAGCTTTAACAGTATACGGCGAACTAGAGGTGAGCATTCTCCCAGAATTACCTGGGGGACGGCTACCGATAAAGACTAAAATTTGGTCTCCGAGTAGCCCTGAAGACCTCTTTAATACTGTTAGAAAAGAATTGCAGGCTGGGCGCCAGGCGTATTATATTTGTAACTTAATTGAAGAAACAAATACTAGTAGCCCGAACCATGAGGCTGGTGAAGAAATTGAGATAAAGAATGTGGAAAAGCAGTATAAGCTATTAAAGAGTAAATATTTTAAAGATTATACAGTAGGTATGTTGCACGGAAAAATGAAGCCCAAAGAAAAACAGGCTGTGATGGATAGTTTTTCAAAGGGTGATATAAACATTCTAGTAAGTACGACAGTTGTAGAGGTGGGTGTGGACGTGCCTAATGCTTCTACTATCGTCATAGAGAATGCCGACCGTTTTGGTTTAGCGCAACTGCACCAATTACGCGGAAGGGTTGGCAGGGGAAAGTATCAAAGCTATGCCCATTTAATAAATTCAGACAGTGGGCACCCCACCCAGCGCTTACGTGAGCTTGAAAAAAGTAATGATGGGTTTTATTTGGCCGAAGCAGACCTGCGGCTGCGAGGACCGGGTGAGATTTATGGGAAAAGCCAGCATGGCGCCCTTAATTTAAAAATAGCCACCTTGGCTAATAGTAAAGAGATAAATAAAGCTAAAAACCAGGCGCTTAGGTTTATTAAGAGTGGTGAAAAACTGGCGGATTACCCACAATTAGCCCAAAAAATAAAAAAATATCAGCGTATTACAACGCTGAACTAAACATAATCGCTACCTAAAAATAAACTGCATTCATTGAAAAACTGACAAACAAGACTAGCTTAAAGTACTGCCACTTACGTGTACTTATTGCGTAGATGGCTCCGCTGTAAGACCAGCAAGGTCAGCTTTTCGTTTGGTCTAAGCGACCGGTTGGGCGGCTGGCACATTCATATTTAGCCGCTCAAGGATGACATCAACCTTGTCATGGACCGCTTCGGTGCCGTAAATTGAGATGTTGGCAACCGTACAGTCGTTACCCACTTCGAATCTTATCATCATGTCGAAATCTAGCTTCTCATGGTAGAGTGCCGCCAGAAACTGGTAAAGCGAGTTAGGTAAGCTGGCGCTTTCTACGGCCGCCTGCATGCCCTCTTCATTGATACTGCTAAAAAATAGTGTTCTTTCTCGCTCTTCCGAAATAATGACTTGCACCACACGTCGCTTAACAGGCAGGATGCCCATATCTCTATTCATGCTGTACCTCCTGGTACTAGTTTGTTTGTCAGGTTCATGCTTTCACACTTTTAGTTTAGCTACACTTTTGCAGTGCCAACAGTTACTAATTAGCGTATAAAAACACCACTATATTATAGCAAATTAACCCTTAAAAGTCAAGTTAGGTGTTTTGAAGTGCCTGAACTGCTGCATAAAGCACAATGCCACTAGCCACACCAACGTTTACCGAGCGCGTACTACCATACTGCTCTATATAAACCGTATCTTTAACCTTGGTTAAAATTTCTTTACTTAAACCGGGCCCTTCGGCGCCAAAAATTAATACAGTGTTTGGTTTAAATTCAAAATTATTCACTTTTTTTGCTGTTGGGATATTATCAACCGCTACTAGGCGCTGCCCTTTGGTGGCTGCCAGGAAGGTGGCAGTGGTGTCGTGGTGGAGTACTTCAAGGTAGCGGTCGGTTACCATGGCACCGCGGCGGTTCCATTGTTTTTTACCAATTATATGCACAGTTTTAACATTAAAGGCGTTGGCGTTACGTACAATGGTGCCAATATTAAAATCGTATTGAATATTCTCTATAGCCACTGCCAATGGGAAAGCCGTTTTTTGCAGATCCTCTTTTATGTATTCACGTTTTAAGTAACGGTACTTATCGACAACATTTCGGCTATCGCCTGCCTGCAGTAGCTGGGGATCGTAATGTGAACCTACTGGCCAAGGCAAAGGATGGGGTGGAACCCCATTATTTATTTTAATTTTTTTATCAATCATCAGGTAAAAATAAGTTTTGGTGCGCGAGAAAGGACTTGAACCTTCACGCCGTGAGGCACTAGTTCCTAAGACTAGCGTGTCTACCAATTCCACCACTCGCGCATCAGTTTTTAATAGGTAAACATGTTACCACTGGTGTAATTATAACAAACTATAAAGGGTGGTACAATAGAAATATTAGCTTAGTAATAATAGGAGGATAAGATGTCTGCAGGTGAAACGGGATATATTTTAATTGTTACAGGCAGTGTGCGGCCAAATAGTGTCAATGAAAAGATTGTTGAAGCAGTCACTAATTCTTTAGAGGTTATAAATGTGCCTATGCGGATTGCCAGCCTTAAAGTGCTTAATTTGCCATTTTTTAACGATGAATACAGCCCACTTAATCCAAAATTTAACCCGGAAGATAAAAATGTTCTTAAATGGACGCAGTACGTAGCAGAGGCTGCTAAAATTATTTTTATTATGCCAGAGTATAACCATACAATTACCCCCGTCCAGCTTAATGCCATAGACTGGGTTGGCAAAGAGTGGAAAGATAAGCCTGTAGCATTTGTCAGCTACGGCTGGGCTGGTGGCAAAAGAGCTGTCGCTACCGCCCATGAAGTACTGCTTACTACCCTAAAGGCAAAAGAGATTGCACCACCTGTTCACCTTTTCTTTGAGGAAGATTTGAACACTGACGGTAGTTTTATTGAAGAAGAAAAAGTACGTAAAAAAATAGCCCAATTAACCAACGTTTTGACGCAATAATTTTAGCCATAAGGGTTGTTGTGATATGATAGTAGCATAACAAAATAGGGGTTAAAGAGTGAGTAAAATATCTGAGTATTTAAACGAACACTTGCTAGGGGAAGTTTCCGTTAGCGATAATATCAAAAAGAGCTTTTCTGAAGATGAAAGTATTCTACTACTGCCGCCAGACATGGTGGTATTGCCGCGCGTAACAAACGATATTAGGAAAATTGCCCGTTTTGCTTGGCAATTGGCAGAAAAAGAACGGCCCGTCTCCTTAACGCCACGGGGCGATGGCTACGGTGTTAGCGGTGGCGCTATTAGTCGCGGTATTATTATCGATGTTTCTACATACCTTAACAAAATCCTTTACATTAGCCCTAAGGGTAAGAACCGCCTAGTCCATGTGCAGGCTGGTGTTTCTATGGACACTTTAAATACCACTTTAGCCACCCAGGGCTTAACTATTCATGCTGGTCCTAACGACCAAAGCACCGTAGGGGGAGTAATTGCTGAAAATGGCCAATCTCCTTATGAAGGCCGCTACGGCTACCTAACAGAATACCTTGAGCGCCTAGAGGTTGTTCTAGCTAGCGGCGATATTATAGAAACCGGGCGTTTAACCCGTCGTGAGACATCACAAAAAAAGGCACTAGCCACTTTAGAGGGCGAGATTTACCGCGGTCTTGACCAAATAATAGATGAAAATGAAGAATTGATAGCCGGCTTACCAGCCGTAGCCATGGCTGGCTATAATGGCATTAAGGATGTGCGGAAAAAGGACGGCTCTATGGACTTAACGCCACTTTTTGTTGCTAGCCAAGGTACACTAGGTATCATCACTGAAGCGGTCTTCAACACCCTACCCTTAACTGTTAGTGACCAAATGGCGGTGGTGTCCTTTGCTAATAAAGATATAGCTTTTGATGCTTTAGACCAACTACAGCAATTAGAGCCAGCGCGCCTAGAGTATCTTGACGGTGAATTATTTAGAGAAGCTAAAACCCACGGCAAGAACTACGGTTTATTTGACGAAGCAACTGTTCAGTCAGTCATATTTATAGCGTTTGATGATAGTAGTGAGCGGACGAAGCGCCGAAAAATGAAAAAACTATTAAAAACTGTAGAAAAAATTTCACCAGATGCCAGTACTTTCACCAGTGAGGACCATACTTTAGAAACGCTCCTAGCTGTGCCAGATGTTTGGACCATCCTTACATTGCCTTTATCAAAAACCAAGACAAGCCCAGACATTTTAAGTGGCGCTTTAATACCACAAGAAGGGCGCGTCCAAACTATTAGCGAAATTAGGGAGTTGGGCCAAAAACTTGCCATTGACCTGCCCGTGTCTATAGATTGGCTAAGTGGGCGGACAAAAGTTCTTACCAGTTTAAACCTAACCGTTGTTGGTGATAGGCAGAAGTCACTCAAACTAATTAAAGACTACACCAACCTTGTATTGATGCGTGGCGGTATAGTGCGCCCAGAAGGTCGTTTAGGCGCCTTTGCGTATTACGACCAGCTAGACCAACCAACTATAGACCTCTACACCCAAATAAAAGCCGTGTTTGACCCCTTAAATGTGTTAAATAATGATGCTAAAATTCCTATGGACGTGCGTAAGGTGGCGGCTAACATTAACCCTAAGTTTACCGGTAACCCATTCCGGTAAAAATAAACATTTATGAGAGTAAGAATAGTCAGCGGCGAATATGGTGGGCGCTTTATTAACGCCCCTAATAATAAAACAACCCACCCAGCCAGCGAGCGGATGCGTAGCGCAGTATTTAACACACTGAGTGAACGCTTACCTAATTCGCAGGTGTTAGACGCTTTTGCGGGAAGTGGCGCATTTGGTTTAGAGGCGCTAAGCCGTGGGGCAGCTTTTGCTACTTTTATTGAAAAAGACCGTGTAGCTAATAAAATTATTAGCGAAAACATTGCTAGCCTGGGAGTGGGGCAGCAGTGTAAAAATATTAAAGCCGGTGTGGCTGCTTGGAGCGAAAACAACCCAGATAAAACCTACGACATTATCTTTGCGGACCCGCCATACCATGATATGCAGTTATCCACAGTTAGTAGGTTATTTTCTCATTTAAAAAATAATGGGGTTATGGTACTATCGCATATAGGTAGTAGTGAGGTGCTAAAACCTAAAAACATTGTTGTGGTGGACAATCGTAGTTATGGCAATGCCCACCTCACTTACTACCGCAAAGTTGAATAAGAGCAGTAGCTCTTTTTTGTTTTGCTTACAAACCCCTACAACAGTTAGAATCTGAAACCAGCTATTGTTTAAGTAGTATGTAAAGGAGCATAAAACAGTTAAAAAGTGGGCTACATGTAAGAGACCCCACTTTTTAATGTTTTTACACCAAGGTGGTCCAGCCGCCCATATCCACTTACACCCGTACCTACTAGACAGCCACGCATTCAACAAGGTGGTGTATAATTAACATTATGACTTTAGATAAAAATTCTTATAAAGGCACTAAGGACTATTACCCTGAAGATAAGGCCATTCAAAATTATATATTTAATACATGGCGGCATGTTGTGGACAGCTATGGTTATCAAGAGTATGCCACCCCGCTTATAGAGCCAATCGGCTTATATTTAGCAAAGAGTGGGACAGAGCTAGCCAGCGAGCAAGCCTACGCCTTTACTGACAAGGGCGGAAGAACGGTAGCAATTCGGCCCGAGGCTACTCCTAGCGTAAGCCGGCTATTGGCTGCCAGGCAACAGGAGTTTGCTTATCCAGCACGTCTTTTTAGTATTGCAAATTATATGCGTTACG
>CAYFUI010000003.1:0-45029 GCA_964346445.1 uncultured Candidatus Saccharibacteria bacterium
CAGTTCGCTGCGTGGCCGTGTAATTATTTATCTTGGGTTAAATACCAGCCAAGGTCAATATCTTGATAAACCTTCAGTTTAATGTTGTGGTTAAGTGACATTAAATCCTGCGCCTGCTGCCAAGCCTGTGCCTTGCTGGAGTATCTTTTTTTAGTTTTACTTGGCATGCTGTAGGTCTTTCTAGTGGGTTGGTTTATTTTATAATTTTTTTTATAATTACGTCTTGGCATTTTTATGAAACCCTTTCCTTTAAGGGGTAATAAGTAAAGAAATTTGTGGCAACCTCACGCGCCTCCTGTGTGTTTCTTGTCTGCATGAGTTGATGACGCAACTTACTAGCTTCTGCAAAATCTTTAATATATATTTTATAGAACCGCTTTAGGGGATCATACTTGCGCGTTCCGTACTCTTTTTCATATTTGTCGTGTTGGTCAAGGTGATACCAAAACAAGGATAACAATTGGTTAATAGTTGGAGGTGCTGATAGTTTAGAAAATGCAAAAGGGTTAGCAAAAACACCTCTTCCTATCATAATTCCGTCAATTTGATAACGTCTATATAATTCAATACCGTGTTGATAATCTCTAATGTCACCATTGATAGTAATGAGTGTTTGTGGAGCTATTTTATTCTTCAGGTTAACAATATCTTTAATGTACTCGTAGTGTGCTGGCACTTTACTCATCTCTTTGCGGGAGCGAAGGTGCACGGTGAGATTGCTGAGGTTTTGGCTTAATAAATGCGTTAGCCACGGTTTCCATTCGTCGGCTCGTATGTCTCCAAGCCGCGTCTTAACACTGACCGGGAGGCCGGCTTGCTTAGTGGCATTGATTATTTCGGATGAAAGCGCCTTATTATGAATAAGGCCACTGCCACTCCCCTGTTTAACTACCGCTTTATCAGGGCAGCCCATATTTATGTCTATACCTCTGTATCCCATCCGTTTGAGGTCTTGAGCCATAAGAGCGTAGTGTTTTGGTTTATTTCCCCAAATTTGGGCAATCACCGGCTGCTCATCTTCGGTAAAAAGTAGCCGGTTTCTAGTGCTATGGCGTCCCTGTTGGCTGGCATAACCGTCTGTACTTACAAATTCACTAAAAAATATATCTGGTGCTGCAGCTTTTTTAATAACATGCCGAAAAACGGTGTCAGTTACTGCCTCCATAGGCGCCAGCATAAATAGGGGTTTGTCTGCTTGCTTACTCCAAGGGTTGTTCATTTCGTATCCATATATTATACATTATTATATACCTTCTGTCAAGTGCTGCTCAAATGCTTTAATGCCTTTTATGTCTGCCGTATAGTTAGCCACATCCGGCAGGTCTAAATTAATTATCTTTTGATAGACTGCTTTTACTAGTTTTTTGAAATGCGCATATTCTTCTGGGCTAAAGGTAGCCGTTAGGGTATGTATTTCACCATGTTTATCGGGTTCTACAAAAGCTAGCTGACTTTCTTGTAGTTTATAAGTAGAATAGTCTCTAGAATTTTCTATCAATAATTGATAAAACATTAGTTGTTGCTTGTATTTATGCAATTTCACCGCTTCATAACCGCTTCCCACACCCCATCCAGGTGAAGGCTTGCCAGTCTTATAATCGGTGATAGTGATAGTCTTGGCTTTTTTATCAATTTCAAATACGTCTACATTACCGGTTAAGGGTACATTCTCAAAGACTGCATTTTGTGAATTAAAATTAACCTCTGGTTGTTGATTTTGCTTAAAGGTAGGCTTTCTATGTTGGATAAACGCCTCAAGCGCGACAATCCCCCGCTCTAGGTGGTGCTGATAGTCTTCAGCTGTTAAGTTCATTGCCTCTAGTTCTGTAGCAAAAAGTTCAATGACATCTTTTGTGGCTGGCAGCCTACCGTTTGCATTGAACTGTAGATGTGTTTTTTGAAGAGTGCGGTGGATGGCAGTGCCGTAGGCAGCACTTGGTGCAGGCGCTTTAGGGAAGTGGAGTAAGTTTTGCATTAAGAAGTATTGCGGACCGGCATTCATCAAATCGATAAAATTTCCTAAGGCCGTTGTATTTAGGCGGTAGTGCTTTAGTGATGGTGCTAATAAGTTTTTTAACGTACTATTAGGGGTGGTTATGTTTTGGTGCCACGCAATTTGCGCGTTATCCGTGGTGTCCGTTAGGTTAGTTAGGGGTGCTTGTTTGGTGACGCGCCAAGACGCTTCGTCTAAGAAGCTTGTTCTAAATGTACCTTTTTTGGCGTCATCCTGTAGGCTATAACTTATGTTTAAAGTTTCCTTAGCGCGTGTTGCCGCCACGTAAAAAAGCCTGATTTTTTCGTCCATAGTGTCACCGGCTGGGTTTAGGTGTAAATTTTCCGGAAATTTATAGTTTTGATTATTACCACGCATGCTAGAGCCCCACTTACTATCAACACCATCTATAATAAATACATGTTTAAATTCTAAACCTTTTGATTTGTGGGCCGTCATAAGATTAACCGAGTGGCTATCGATGGTTTCTACCACTTGCTTAATAGAAACAGCTTCACCTAATGTGCGGTTAAGTTGCAGGAACCTAACAAATTCTTCAAGATTCGGGGGTGCTATACTTGAACTGGCTGGCCTCGTTTCTAGATGCTCCCTTAATTGACTCCTAATTGCGCTAAGTGCGTTCAAGTGTGTTAAGTAGCTGGCGGGGTTTTCTTTCAAACGCATGTTAGAAAAATAATAGTTAAATATTGGTGATGTGAAGTTGACAGTTGTTTGCTGAGTGTCCGCTGGCGTCCCAATTAGCACATCTATGGCTTGTTCTAGTGGCAGCGTAAAGATACTTTGGTAGGTGGTAATTAGCCACTCATATATATGGGTAGTTTCTGGGATTGTTTTTAGAGCTTCAAGCCAGTGCAGTTTATTTTTATGGGCATGTAAGCTAATGTTCCAAAATGTTTCTGCCGACAGTTGCCATGCTGGGTGCGCCAACAGTTCTGGTAGTAGTGCCTGTGCTTCAATTAGTTTTTGCTGTTTCATTAAAAGGAAGAAATTGGCTAAAAGCTCAATCTGCATGATTGATTCAACCTTCAATGCGTCATCGTGCTTTTCATAAGCAACTGGAATATCCGCATTGTTTAGGTATGGTAAGAAATCAATTAGCTGCTGGTGCTTTCTAGCTATCACCACAATGTCTTGTGCTGGTGTGTTATTTTCTAATAGAGCTTTAATTTTATTTGCTACCTGCTGCCTTTCGTCATTAACGTTTTCGTATTCATAAAGATTAACTTGACTAGTTGTTTTTTTGCTACGAGCGGTTAATGTTTTATTTAAATCTTTGATAGAATTTTCCAGACGGTCTTCACCCTGAGTGATGATACTCCTCGCGCTGTCAAGAATTTGCTGGGAAGAGCGATAGTTATCAGTGAGAACTATTAACTCTGTAGCCGGTAATGTTTCAAGGAAAGTTGTTATATTGCTGCTATTAGCGCCTTGAAAACCATAGATTGCTTGGTCATCATCGCCAACGATAAAAATGTTAGGACGCCCCTCGTTAACGTCATTATCTATTAATTCATAAATAATTTGTAGCTGCGCTTGGTTAGTGTCTTGGAATTCATCAATTAATATGTGCTGAAACTGCTCCTGTAAACTATAGCGAAGTGGCATATTAGTCCTTAGCGCTTTTAGTGTCATCAAAATCATGTCATCATAATCATAGAGGTGTTGCCTCTCCATGCTCTTGATGTATTGCTTATAAGCTTCACCAATTGCTTCAAGCTCTACTAAGCGTTTACGCGTTTTTAAAATGGCTCTTTTTTGCGGATCTTTTTCAAACCATTCGCTCTTCCATTTACTAAGAGGTGTGTTTTTTTCTAATTCATCAGCTTGGCTAATTGCCTTAAGCAGGCTTTGCTTGATGACCATAGTTAAATTAGGTGTGTTGTTTGGTAAGTTCGTGTTTGGTTGAAGTTTGTTTAGTTCCAGTAGAGCAGCTGAGTACTCTTCTAGGCTATTTTTTCCAATTCTTTTTTCTACAATTGGCGCTAAAATACTTTCTATTTTTTTAATATCTTCTTGGTTGCTGACAATGACTTCTTGTAACTGGCTAGGTGTTAACCCGCCTCTTTTTAAATTAGAAATGGCACCTTGAATACGTTTAACTTTTACAAACTCACCTTGGTTTTTACTGGCTAATATGTGACCGTGCGGCAAATTTTCTAAAATGTCAGTAATAACTTGGTGAGTATTTAAACTGCTTGCCGCCTTAAATGGGATATCATTAAAAAAGGTGTCCACATTTTGGCTCATTATCATGCTTCCAAAACTATGAAAAGTGTAAATGTTTATCCTATGAGCAGTTGGGCCTACTATTTCTAAAAGACGTTGGCGCATGGCATGGGCGCCACTGTCTGTGTATGTTAAGCAAAGGATGTTCTCGGCCGAGGTGTCGGTAGTTCGTAAAATATTAGCTATTCTCATAGCAAGAAGTTCCGTTTTGCCGGTACCTGGTCCGGCAATCACCGCTACCGGTCCTTCGACCGTATTTACGGCCTGCCTTTGTGCCGGGTTGAGAAGTTTGTGCCGGTTAAGGTAATTAGCTTCATAATAATTAACAGTACTTGTCATATAACCTATTTTACCACCCTTAGTCCATAAAGCTTATCTTGACTGGGCATTTAATGTTATAATATGTGAGTATGTATGACGAGTTAGCTATAGAGAGAAAACTGCAAGAGCACTTTAATTTAGACATAGAAATTGACAAAATGGTTTTGTTTGAGACACCAGCTAGTCCGGCGCTACGCGCTAGTTTGTTTATGACTAAAAAGAAACAGCTCTACGCTTTCATAGAAGGCCGCTCTAGCGCTACACTAAGCGATATAAGAAAAGTGGTTAATAATATGGGCCTGGTTGGTGAAGCATATTTGCCTCCTAAGGGAAATACGCATTATTTTGATGATATCGCTACATTGCATTTTCAAAAAACTTTTCCTGGACGACGACCGCTAAAACCAAGCGACTTAAGATATTACCGCACTTTAGCGCCCTATTTACCTGCCTTGGTGTTAGTTGCGGCCGTAAAGGATGGAATCATTAAACGCTATGACTCCGATGCCTCAACTAAATGGCGGCCGGTAAAAAGATTGTCATATAAGCGCATTAGCCCGATTGAAGAGAAGTATAAAAAGTAATTAAAGGCTGTCTGGGTTTGGAGTAAGGCAAGGTGTGCCGCTAGGTACCGGACCCTTAGCTGTAACTGCACCTCTCCCGCCACCTTTTTTGTTGTATTCTATAGTGATTACTGGGCAACCAAGGTCACTAACAAAGAAGCTATCTGAATTCGCAGGCTTCGTTTTGCCAGCTTTAGAGCAGCTAACCCTTGTCTGTGTGGGGGTCTCGGGGTTAGCAATTATTTCCGGTTTAATTTCTAAAGTTTTGGCACTGTTTGCGGGAGTATCAGTAATCAGCGAGCAAGTTAAGACAGTTTCGTTGTAATTTGCAAAATTTTCTAATGCACTTGCAAATATTTTTACTTGGCTTTCTTTATTTTTATTTTCTGAGTTATTTCTTACAACTGTGTATGATATGGTAGAAAGGCTAATTAGTATGCCAACGATTGCCACTACCACCACAACCTCAATTAGGGAGTAGGCTTTTTTATGATAAGCATTTGTGATATTTTTATACATAACCTTATTGTACTATACTTGTTTTATTTTTTAATTTTATCTAATACAACCAGGTGCTCAATGTGTGGGGTTCGTGGGAAAAAGTTATAGCCTTTGTGGTATGTGATACGGTAGTAATCTAGCAGTGGCGCAATATCTCGGGCTTGCGTCACCGGATTGCAGCTTAAATAAATTATTCTAAATGGTTGTTTTTTTATGAGAGTGTTCACCACTTCTTTATGTAAACCGGCACGTGGTGGGTCGACTATAGTAATTTGGTTAGTTTTTATGTAATTAGTAGCATCTTCACTGGCTGCTAAAACGGGCTTGGCTATTTTTGATAAATTTAATAATTGAATATTTTCTTTCATCTCATTAAAGGCAACTGGATTAACTTCTACTAAGGTTAATTGGTTTTTTGGAGCGACACTCAAGCCAATGGTACCGACCCCACTATAAAGGTCTAATACCGGCATGTTGGATGGTATATATTTTTTAATGTCTTCTAATACTTTTTCGTATACTGGTATATTAATTTGGAAAAAGCCATCGGTTTGGTAGTAAAAATCTTGCCCAAGGATTGTGTCACCTAATGTGGTGTTACGTTTAGTTTTAAAGAGTGAATCGGTTTTAACACTAGCAGGACTGTTTGGATTTGAGTAAATAACTTCACCGTTACCAAGCACATCCAACGACTCTTTGAGTGGCTGCGTTAAAGATGATTGGTCTTTTATGTATAATTGCCAAGCGGTATCCCCTTTTTGTGTAGCGCGTACCAAAAGCGTTTTTAAATGACGACCACTAACCTGATGCTTGTTAAGTATGTCAAGCATATCATTTGCAAGATTTGTAATAGCAGGCATAGCTAGACTGGTTTTTGAAATAGGCATTTTAAAATGCGAACCACGCTTAAAGAAGGCTAAGTTTAATTTTTCTTTATCTTTGTCGTACCAAAAACTATATTCTATCTTGTTGCGATAATAGTACTCCTCGTGGTTGGTCCAGTTTGTAATAGGATAAGGTAAGACTATGTTCTGCAGCTCGAAAGCTTCTTCTATTAGGGCGCTTTTATAAAATAATTCTGCTTGAAAGCTCATAATTTGCCAAGGGCTTGTTGAGAGATAGCTACTGGCATCCTTAGGATTGATACGCTGACTGGCCGGCTCTAAAACCGTCTCCACTATTCCTTCGTAGAATGTTGGCTTATTTTTTGTAATTGTAATGGTGGCTGCCTCCCCCGGTAGCACCCCCCAAGCTAATATTTTTTTACCGTCATCCGGGTCTTGTGAAACAACATTGCCAAGCGCTTGTCCACCATAAATAATGGTATGAAATTTTGCTGTTACAACCTTCCCTCTTTTTCTGTTCTTTGTCATAGTAATATAATAGCACCAACACGGTACACCTCCCTAGGGTCTGCGCTGTTTGCATTTAGTTAGGTGCTACTTTTATCAGCTCATTATGGGCGTATCTTTTTTTTGGCTTTTAGTGTACAATATAGCAGGAGCGAAAAAGTTAATGATGGGATGTCGCCAAGTGGTAAGGCACCAGGTTTTGGTCCTGGCATTCGGGGGTTCGAATCCCTCCATCCCAGCCATTTGCAGTCGCTATTTTTATTTTTAAATGATCATATTAAAGTTTTTAAAACCATATAAATGGCTAGTGGTAACACTGGTTTTGCTTATTATAATCCAAGTTTTTTCAACGCTACAATTGCCGCGCTACATGGGTAAAATTGTTGATCAGGGGGTGTTAGCTCAAAATATTGGCAATATTTTTTATATAGGAATGCTAATGCTACTTTTTACGATAATTTCAGCAGTGGCTGCCGTTATGGCCGGCTATTTAGCAGCAAAGGTAGGTGCTGGCTTAGGTAAAGACATGCGCTTGGCGGTTTTTAAACACGTTGAAAGCTTTTCATTGTTAGAATTTAATAATTTCTCAACGGCTACCTTAATCACCAGAACAACCAATGATGTTCAACAGGTCCAAAATTTGACGACTGTCTTACTACGCGTCATGCTGATGGCGCCACTAATGGCGTTAGGCGCACTTTATAATGCCCTGACTACTGCACCTTCATTAAGCTGGATCATTCTTATTGCGGTAATTAGTTTAATTGGCGTAGTGTTGGTGCTATTCTCTTTGTCGTTGCCTAGGTTTAAGCGGTTGCAAAAGACTATTGACCAGCTTAATCTTGTGACGCGTGAAAACCTTACTGGCTTAAAAGTTGTCAGGGCATTTAATAACGAAAAACTAGAGGAAGAAAAACAACTAGCGGTGAACACAAAGCTGACACGTTTAAGTTTAATTATTAACCGTTTAATGTTAACAATGGATCCGTTCATGACTGTTATTACTGGCTTAACAATGGTAGCAATTTTATGGTTTGGAGCGCAATTGGTGCAGGTGGAGGCAGTTGAAATAGGCAGCTTAATGGCCTTTATGCAATATGCAATCCGAGTAGTAACAGCCTTCTTAACGTTGTCAATGATCTTCATTATGACGCCTAGGGCGGTGGTTTCTGCCAAACGAATTAAGAATATCTTAGATGTAAATCCAAAAATTAAAAACCCACCAATTGCTAAAAAGTTGCCTGCCGATGGAGGCGGGATAGTAGAGTTTAAGAATGTATGCTTTAAATATCCAGAAGCCAGTGAGGCTGTTTTAGAAGGCATTAACTTTACGGCTAAACCAGGCACGGTGACAGCAATTATTGGTGGGACTGGTAGTGGCAAAACAACTTTGATTGGGTTATTGCCGCGTTTTTACGACGCGACGAGTGGTGAGGTGTTGATTGATGGCGTTAATGTAAAGGAGTTGAAACTGAGTGACCTCTATGGACAGTTGGGCTATGTGCCGCAAAAAAGTGTTTTATTTAGTGGGAGCGTTTGGGATAACTTAACATATGGCAACCCCAGTGCAGCTAAAGATGAAATAGAAGAAGCGCTGCGGATTGCCCAAGCCACACACTTTATCAATGAGCTAGATGGTGGACTGCAAGCGCCTGTTGTGCAGGGAGGTGATAATTTCTCTGGTGGGCAGAAGCAAAGAATGGCTATTGCTCGTGCTTTAGTAGTTAATCCTAAAATATTTGTCTTTGATGACTCATTTTCAGCGTTAGACCTAAAGACGGACCGGTCTTTAAGACAAGAGTTAGGTAAAAAATTACACGACAAAACATTTATTATAGTGGCGCAGCGCATTAATTCAATAAAAAATGCCGATAATATTATAGTGTTAGACAAAGGAAAGATTGTCGGACAAGGCACTCACCACGAACTTTTGCGGACTAATAGTGTTTATCAAGAAATTGCTATGTCGCAACTAACGCAGACCGAATTTGACGAAGAAGTAAGGGGTCAAGATGAGTAAAAGTAGAGGTACAACCAGAACTCCGGGGCGTCCAGGCTCTGGTGGTCCGCGCCATGCCATGGCTCGAACGGGTGAAAAAGCTAAAAACTTTAAAGCTACCTGGAAGAAGATTGTCCACCTCCTCCGTCCTTACAAGCTTAAGATTATAATAATTTTTGCGTTAGCAATAATTAGTACTTTATTTTTAGTGCTTAGCCCAATGTTATTAGGGGTGGCCACTAATAACATAGTTAGCGAGTATGTGAAACAACCAAATCAGGGTACTGCAGCGAAACTAGAAATAGGTGACCAATTACTAAGTGACCTACCGCTATTTCATGGACTAGGGGTCATACTGCTAATTCTTCTAGGCTTATATTTATTAAGTGCCCTTTTTAACTATCTACAGAACTGGCTGGTGAATAATATTACACAAAACCTAGCCTATACTTTAAGAAAAGATATCTCCATTAAGATTAACACATTACCTTTTAGTTACTATGACAAGCAGCCCATTGGCGATGTCATGAGCCGTGTCACTAATGACGTAGACACTATTTCACAAACATTGGCCCAAAGCATGTCACAGCTTGTCTCAGGTTTTGTGATGTTGTTTGGTATTTTATTAATGATGTTGAATATAAGTTGGATCTTAACAGTTGTAAGTTTAGTAATCATACCATTGAGCATGGTAGTGGTTGTTAGTATTACAAAAAAGAGCCAAGCCCAATTCAAGAAGCAGCAAAAAAAGCTAGGCGAAGTTAATGGGCATATAGAGGAAATGTATAGTGGGCATGCGGTAATGCGTGTCTTTAACGGCGAAGAAGCTTCCGTTCTACAATTTAGGAAAATTAATGACCAATTATACGCCAGTGCCTGGAAGTCACAGTTCTTATCAGCCCTTATTTATCCACTTATGAGTTTAGTTGGCAGCTTGAGCTACGTTTTAGTAGCCGTTATTGGTGGTTGGTTGGCTGTGCAGGGTCGCCTTAGTATTGGTGGGATCCAGGCCTTCTTGCAATACGTACACCAATTCAATCAACCTATCACGCAAACGGCCAATACTTTAAACATATTACAATCCACGGCCGCCGCTGCCGAACGGGTTTTTGAATTTCTTGAAGCAAAAAGCCAATCCCCTACCCCGTCTCCTGTAAAAAACGTAAAGAACCTACGCGGTAAAATTGAATTTAAGAATGTTAATTTTGGCTATAACCCTAAAAAGTTGGTTATTAAAAATTTTAATGCAACTATTAAGCCTGGTGAGAGAGTGGCTATTGTGGGGCCGACAGGTGCCGGTAAGACCACAATTGTCAATTTATTGATGCGTTTTTATGAATTAAATTCGGGCTCTATCTTAATAGATGGGGTGAACATTGCCAACATGAGAAGGGCAAATGTGAGAAAGTTATTTGGCATGGTCCTACAGGACACTTGGTTATTCAAAGGTACTATTAAAGAAAATATTGCCTATGGTAAGCCGGGCGCCACTTTTAAGGAGGTTCAAGGGGCCGCAAAAGAGGCTCGGGTTAACCATTTTGTAGAAGCAATGCCTACTGGTTATGATATGAAGATAGATGAAGATAGTGAGAATTTATCCCAGGGTGAAAAGCAGCTACTGACCATCGCCAGGGTGCTCTTAGCTGACCACCCAATGCTTATATTGGATGAAGCTACTAGTTCAGTGGATACTCGGACAGAGCTGTTAATTCAAGACGCCATGGACCGCTTGATGAAGGGGCGTACCAGTTTTGTCATTGCCCATCGCCTCTCAACAATTCGCGAAGCCAATTTAATTTTAGTGATGGATAAGGGGAGTATTGTTGAGCAAGGAACCCACCAGGAATTACTAGATAAAAACGGTTTTTACGCTAACCTTTATAAGAGCCAATTTTCCTGATATTATAAGTGTATGCGCTTACGCTTTCCAATAAGATTATTAAAGTTTTTAGAAAATACTCAAGTCCTATTGGATGAACCTCTTGAGATAGAAAAGATCGAGGAGGGCTTAACCCCTAATATGCGCGCGCTACGTTTAGCGATGAGTATGGCGGACGAACTGGCGTCACGAGGAGTAGCAGTGAGTGATGTGGTTCATATGTGCTTAGGTATTACTAATACTTATTGCAAAAGGAAGGTGCATATTGATGTTAGCTCTAGTATTATTACTGTCTCTCAGGATCGTGGTAATGACCGTGAGCCGCTCACTCTAATTAGGACTTTTCATTCACGCATGACAAATTATACTAAAATTCAAGCCTTACAGCGCTTAGCGTTACGTATTCGAGATCGACAAGTCAGGCTGTCAGATGCGGAGAAAGAACTTGATGCAATTGTACAGATGAAACCCCCCTTCCCGCTTTGGTTTAGGCATTTTATGTCGGCATTGGTAGGTATGGGTGTGGTAATCTTATACTCTGGAACGCCACTACTTGCGGTGCTGGCGTTTATTATGGGTTTCATGGCATCGTATACCTCCGACTACTTAAGTCGTCAAGGGTTGATGACATTTTTTATTCAGGTATTAGTTTCACTCGGTATCACCCTAATTTCTGCTGCAGTGGTCTGGTTAAATGTAGAATTTTCATTAAATGTAAACCCCACCTTATTGTTAGTGGGTGGAATTGTCATGCTAGTAGCGGGAATGATGATAGTTGGCGCCTTTCAAGATGCCATAGATGAATATTATGTCACAGCTAATGCCCGGTTATTAAAAGTTGCCGTAGCAACAGGCGGCATAGTGATTGGAGTGCTAATTGGTTTATATATTGCAAATAATTTTGGTATCACTTTTCCGGCTACGCCCACAAGAATGGCCCTAGCCGACCAGTGGTTAAGGTATCTTGGTGCTTTCTTTATTGCTTTTGGCTTTGCTGCAAGTAATTATGCAACCCGTTGGGCAATCTTCATTGCCGGGTTTACTGGTTTGATGTCATTTTTAACGCTACAAGTGATGATGGATTTGGGCTTAAACGTTATAGTAGCAAGTGGTATAGCAGCTGGAGCAGTCGGGCTAATGGGTACGTTTGGTTCGCGTTTTTGGAATTTTCCTTCTATTGCCATTATTAGTGCAGGAATTGTCCCTCTTGTGCCGGGCTTATCCTTATATAATGG
This sequence comes from uncultured Candidatus Saccharibacteria bacterium, assembly GCA_964346445.1. GTDB lineage: Bacteria > Patescibacteriota > Saccharimonadia > Saccharimonadales > Saccharimonadaceae > JAGOZV01. The sequence continues at coordinate 12,091 of CAYFUI010000003.1, forward strand.
ACTGATGTCTTTAGTTGAATTTCCTTTTGGCAGCGTGGAGTTTGTAGACGGGCTAAGCATTCTTGCCCGGGCCATAGCTATAGGCATCGCTGTAGCTGCGGGTGCTAGTGCCGGCAACATGATTGGTCGCCCCTTGAGGCGCCGAATGATCTATCTATCCAACAAGCTCCCACGTCGTCGCTTAAGTAAGGAGATGACGGCAGAAGATAAGTTAGAGAACAAGTAATAACAGCGCTTCTGTCTTCTTAACCTTCTAGTCTGTGATATTGCTTTTGATATTTCGCGGCAACAGACCAAACACCGTGTAATTACCTTCTGAGGTGTCATAGAGGGCTTGTTGAATGTGGAGGTCTGGATTACTCTCTATAATAGAATTTATCTTCTCATAAATTAGATGCATTTGCGCCAAGTTACTCATCTCTTTAGCTAGTGCTTCCACCGTTACATAGTTAAGGGTTTGGTAGTTAAGAATGGTTAACGTGGCTTGGGGTCTGGCGGACATATTTTGTGCTTTATGGGTATTTTCTCTGGTTAAAATATGAATAATATTATCAAAAAAAACGTAATAGACAGGACTAGAATGAATTTGACCACTTGCATTAGCGGTTGAAAGACTGCCCACATAATTGGCTTTAATAAAATTTGCTTGTTGTGGCGAGTACTCAATCGGTTTAGGCGGCTCAAGCTCTTTCTCAAGTTGCTTGATGTCTGGACTATCGGCTGGGAGTGCCCCCGTCTGAATTGGAGTTGCTGGTGCAGGAGTAGCCTTAGGCTCCGTTATTGCATTTGGAGCAGGCGTAGTTGAGTTGATAGCTACGTTATTGCTAGTAGCTGTCATATCTGAATTGGGTTGGCTGTCCTCTTCCTGGCTAGTTTCATCAAGTGTGAACTGGTTAATTACTTCGTTAATTTTTTGGGTAAAAAGACGCGCATTAGAGTTGTTGGCGTCCATTATGGCATACTCCCCTGCCTGTGTTTGTATAGTGACAGAAGATAGTATGGGTGTAGGTAGTAAGGTCACACCAAAAAGTGAGACTAATGATACTTGGTTAGTAGAGTGATAAAGGCGATCGCCTTCAATATAAAAAAGTCGTCGAACTGTTAATGCAAAGAGTGCAGGTGTATTGTTGCTATTTCTGCCGATGACCACCGCTTCAATCACTTCGCCGGGTGCTACCGCATTACCTAGTACTTCAACGATATGCCGATGTTGATTATAATTAGATATTTGGAGCTCTGTTAGGCGATTATAAACCGCAACCTGATTATCACTTAATTGTGCCATAATTTTATTATAACACGTAGGTGAAAAGACTTAGGCGTCTTTGTCGCCCTTAACGCGCCTAGGGAGACCGAAAAAGGCGATACCTGCAGCTATCGCCAGAATTACCGCGCCTAAGAGCGAAGCCTCATTCATGCCGGTCATCCAGGCAGTTTTGGCCGCATCACTGACAGTTTGGGCGATTGGCCCGATATTTTTGCTTATTTCTAGGGCAACAGCTAGTGAGCTCTCTACGCCCTGTTGCATCTTGTCATTCAAGCCGGTGACAGTTTTGCTAATTTCATTGGTATAAACAGCGCTTAGAGTAGCCCCTAGAATAGCAACTCCCAGCGCGCTACCTAACTGCCGCGTTGCGTCATTCATGGCTGACCCCATTCCAGAGCGGTTGCGCGGGACTGAAGCCATCAAAATGTTAGTGGTTGGTGTCATTGAGGTAGAAATACCCAGCATCATCAACCCGCCAACTAATAGGAGCTGAATGTAAGAAATATCTTTATCCCAGCCAGCCATAAAGAGAAAAGCAATGGTAACTAAAACTAAGCCTGTAGTGATGGTTGGACGAGCACCAAACTTGCGTACAATTAATGGTACTACCGGTCCAAAAAATGCCATCGGTAACATTATCGGGATAGTCGCTAAGGATGCTTGAAGAGGTGTAAAGCCAATGACTAATTGCATGAGCTGGCTCATTGCAAACATTACACCCGACATCGCTAGAAAGGTTAAAACAAGGATTAAGGTAGAGATAGAAAAAGAGCGATGCTTAAATAGCGCTACGTCAAGTAGAGGGAACTTCTTTCTTTTTTCAACAACTACAAATAAGAACATGGCAAATAGCCCTATGCCTATATTAAGTAGTACTGGTAGGCTAAGCCAGCCAGTTGATGGTGCCTCAGTGATACCGTAAACTATAGTAAATAGCCCTATGGCGCTTAGTACACCGCCTATCCAGTCAACCGGAGTTTTAGCTTCATCATAGCTTTCTGGTGTATTAATTTGGTTAGCTGTAAAGCCTAATATGGCTACTATCGCTGAAAAAATAAATAACGAATGCCAGGTGAAGTGTTCTAGTAATATACCACTAACTATTGAACCTAACATCATGCCAACGCCAGAGACTGCTCCCCATATTGCAATGGCTTTTGCCCGCTCTTTTCTGGGGAAGCTGGTGTTTATAATGGATAGTGTTGTCGGCATGACAAAGGCTGCCCCAATCCCCATAGCAATGCGGGCATTTATAAGGGCACTCCCGTCGGCCGCAATAAAGGCGGCAAATAAAGAGCCAAGAAAAAATACCACTAACCCACCCTGCATAACCTTCTTGCGACCGTAACGGTCTCCAATAGCACCGGCAATAAACAAAAGGCTGGCAAAAATAAGGGTATAAATATTAACAACCCATGTTAGGTCTAGCTGTGATAGACCAAGGTCTTTAGACATGGCTGGCAAAGCCATATTTAGACTACTATTCGCTAACATCACAGCCAGTAGCGCAATACAAAGGCTTACAAGGATCCACCAGCGCTTCTTATAGATCTCTGGCTTTACGCCATCAAGGTCTTTAGCTTGGCTTTTTGCAGTGGGGCCTGTCACTTTAGCTTCACTGCCCTTTCTGGGTAGAGCACTCTCATCTTTTTGGTTATTGTTTTCTTTATTCATATATTTAATTCTACCATATAGATGTTGTACAATGTATCTATAGCTAGAGGTGCTATAATTAGTATCATTAGGTTTAACAAAAATGGAAATGAAATAATGTATGAATAAAAATAAAATTAATCTTGCTTCAGCTAATAGGGGCTTCACCCTGATAGAAATAGTTACCGTTGTGGCGATAGTGGGCATTTTGACAGCCATAGGCGTTGTATCGTATACCGGGATACGCCAAGACCGTATTAAAAACGCCTTAAAGAATGACATTACAACTGGCTTTCAGGAATTGAAAATGGCCCAGGCTTTAGGTGGTGATTCTCCTAACCTAACCGCTAGTCCTGGTAACGAGATAACTTCCCGCCTAATGCAAAGCCCAGCCGGTAAATGGTGTATTAGCGCTAAGCATACAAAAAGCGGCTTAACCTTTCATGCAATAGATGCTGGGGCAGTCCAAACCGGGCCATGCCCTAACGCTTGACATTAAGCTTGACAAAACACTCCAATAATGCTATAATCAAAGTAGTTAGCTAAGTTAAAAGGAAGTAAGAGTTATGGCGGTAGAACAATTTCCAAAAAGTGCACCAGAAGTTGAAAAGAAGGAGTTGGCTGAAGACACCAACCGGATCAGGCGGCGTAAAATAGGTGCCGTTATTTTAACTGGTGCTATTGCTATCGGTATTGGTAGTGCTAAGTTAGGAAACCACCTTCAGCACGAAAAAGAACGCCTTAATTCTCCCCAGGGGACAGAGGAAGTTTTGAAGCCTGATGAATGTATTGAAATACTACCAGAAAGCAAATTACGAGAAAACCCAGATGCTAGTGACAAAACATGGGAAAGTGTGGAGCGTGTTATAGAGGTGGAAGAATCTTTAGCCCTTTGCAGTTTAGACGCTGTTAGGAAAAAGTCTAATACTACTTACACCAACCAGAATATGTTTGGAATTCCTGCGGAAGCGTTGCTAGGTACTAATTTAGATATTGATGCAATAACTGCCTTGAAAGAAAATGGTGATACAGAGTTTATATGGGTGCTCGATAGCCCTACCACTGCCCGCGTTGTGGCAAAAGACAATTTGAATTAAGATAGTTAATTATAATTTAAAGCTTGAACCAGCACTCTTTAGTTGTTATAATTATAGTTGAATTTGATAAAATAACCCCTATGGAGGCCAATGAAGCTGTTTGCTAGTGCTAACATGCACATAAGTTTTGTCGCAGAACCAGTTTTTAAAATTGGTAACTTTGAAGTTAATAATGCCATGACACTAGGGGCAATTGGTTTTATAATAACACTGGCCTTAGCCTTTTATGTGGCTAACAGTGTAAAAAAGGGCAAGAAGAATATTTTCGTTAGTCTTTTTAGTTGGATGTTTGACTCGCTTTATAAGCAGGTTATGCAGGTTATTCCCGACAAAAAGGTTGCACGCAGCATTGCCCCTTTAGCCATCACTATTTTTATATTTATCCTTGTTAATTATTGGCTAAGTATACTACCAGGTGTTGGCACTATTACTATAAATGGTACCCCGCTTTTTAGGGGCTTACCAGCAGATCTTAATTTTACACTCGCCCTAGCCTTTGTGACTGTCATTGCAGTGCAGGTCTATGCCATCAGGCAATTGGGCATATTGGCTAATTCCGCCCGCTATATTCGTAATCCCTTCAAAGACCCAGTTGGCGCCTTTGAAGGTTTATTAGAGCTAATTGGAGAATTCTCTAGAGTGGTCTCTCTTAGCTTAAGGTTGTTTGGTAACGCTTTTGCCGGAGAAATCTTATTAATTGTCATTGCTATTTTAGCTGGCTACTTCTCTACTCTGGCGCTGCCAGTCATTATGGCGTTTGAATTATTTATTGGTTTTATTCAAGCGTATGTGTTTTTTATTCTAACCTTGATATTCACATCACTTGCCATTGAGGGCCATGGCGATAGTGACAAAGCACCAGAAGTTGGCACCTCACCTAAGCATTCGGACCGTCTAAAGTCGTCACCTAAAGTTGCTAATAGCGGCTTGGGAGAAAAGGCCGGTTAAGTATATTAAAAATAAGGTAATAAAAGGAGAGTTTAAAAAATGGAAAATTTAGCATTTGCCCTAGCGTACGCATTGCCTGCATTTGGTGCAGCCATTGCGGTAGCCATTATTGGAAAGTCGGCTCTATCAGCCGCCGCTCGTAACCCAGAAAAGGTATCGGATATTCGTAGTCTTATGATTACTGCCATTGTTTTTGCTGACTCATTAGCAATTATTGGTGTGGTTGTAGCAATTCTTTCAAAAGTCTTTGCTTAAAAATTAAATTAAAGTAAAACAAGAAAGAGTAAAATATATATGCATAACCTGTATCAATTTGCATCAACGCAAGAAGGAGAGTCGTCCAGTCTCTTTAGCTCATTAGGCATTGATGGGCGTACGCTTGTATTTCAATTAATTGCCTTTTTGGTATTGGTTTTTATCTTAAAAAAGTGGGTTTTTCCTATATTTGTTAATGTCATAGAGAAGCGAGAAGCCGATATCGAGAGAAGCACTAAAGAGGCCGACCGGTTAAAGGCGCAAGCTGAAGAAAGCGAAACTAAAACTAGCCAAGCCTTAGCTAAAGCACGTAAGGAGGCAGCCCAAATTATTGCAAGCGCTCGTGATGAGGCTAACTTAACTATAACGAAGGCAGAGGATAAGGCAAAAGCTAAAAGTGAGTCCTTATTAAGCCAGGCACAAGAAGAAATTCTATTAGAAAAGAAAAAGGCTCAGAAAGACTTGCTTAGTGAGGTTAGCGGCTTAGTGGCAGTAGCAACAGAAAAAGTTTTAGGAAAAATGACTAACGTAGAGATAGATGACGCTGTTATTGAAGAGTCAATTCGGGAGGCTAGTTAATGGCGAATAGCCAGACAATCTCCAGACGGACTCTATCTCATTACGGTGCTAAGCAAATTTTAGCTGGTAAGGTAAACCAGGTTTTAGAAGAGTTAGCGGCCTACTTAACAGAGAATAATCAGACTAAAGATTATGAACTGCTGCTGAGTGACATAGAGCGTGAACTAGCCAGGAATGGACTAGCTTTAGCTAGAGTGCAAAGTGCCAGGCCTTTGTCAAAGAAGTCGCAAGCTAGAATAATAAAATTTCTAAAAGATAAAACCAAAGCCGATAAAATAGAGTTGGTAAATCAAATTGAACCAACTTTGATTGGCGGTGCTATTATTAGTTGCGCCGGTTATACATTAGACGCAAGCATTAAGAACCGGATTAATAAATTAAAAAAGGTAGATAAGGAGTAAGTATGGCAGATTTAGCAGTTTCGGAGCTATCTAAAAACTTACGTGACGCAATAAGCAAGTTAGACGTAAGTGAAACTTTAGATGAGACGGGTATTGTGATGCGAGTGGGTGACGGCGTGGCATGGATCCATGGGTTAGAAAATGTAGGATATAACGAGATGCTTAAAATTGACACCCAAGATGGTCCGGTTGAAGCTTTCGCTTTAAACCTAGGCGAAGATGAGGTTGGTGCAGTAATTTTAGGCGATGACACAAAAGTAAAAGCAGGCGCCAAAGTAACAATGCAGCAAGAAATTTTAAGTGTGCCAGTAGGTCCAGAATTGTTAGGTAGGGTTGTTGACCCATTAGGGCGCCCATTAGATGGTGGTCCCCCTATTAAAACCAAAGAACGTGGGTTAGTAGATAGGCCGGCAGTAGGAGTAATGGGTCGTAAAAGTGTCCATGAGCCTTTAATGACAGGTGTTATGGCCATAGATGCTATGTTCCCGATTGGTCGCGGCCAACGTGAGCTTATTATCGGCGATAGGCAAACAGGCAAAACCGCCCTAGCCATCGACACCATGATCAACCAAGCCAAGCAAAACACGGGCGTAGTTAATATATATGTTGCGGTAGGTCAAAAACTTTCCAAGATTACTCGTTTAGTTCAGCGTCTTAAGGAAGAGGGCGTTATGGACCAAACAATTATTGTAGCAACCGGTCCGTCAGACCCCGCCTCTTTACTCTACCTTGCTCCGTATTCCGGCACTGCTATGGGTGAGTATTTCCGTGACAAGGGTGAGCATGCTCTAATTATTTACGATGACTTAACAAAACACGCCGTCGCTTACCGACAAATGTCCTTGTTACTACGCCGGCCGCCAGGGCGTGAGGCTTATCCGGGTGATGTTTTTTACCTACATTCTCGTTTACTAGAGCGTTCTGCTAAATTAGCAGACGAGCTTGGTGGTGGAAGCCTAACTGCTCTACCGATTATTGAAACCCAAGCTGGCGATATTTCTGCCTATATTCCAACTAATGTCATTTCGATTACAGATGGGCAAATCTTCCTTGAAACAGATTTATTTAACCAAGGGATACGCCCTGCTATCTCTGCCGGTTTGTCTGTTTCGCGGGTTGGTGGTGCGGCCCAAACCAAAGCTGTTAAAAGTGTCGGTGGTAATTTGAAGCTGGGCCTCAGCCAGTTTAGGGAGTTGGCTAGTTTTGCCCAGTTTGGCAGTGACCTTGATAGCGCCACAAAAGCCCAAATTGAAAGAGGTCAACGTTTAACAGAGCTATTAAAGCAGGCCCAATACCAGCCAATGAGTGTATGGGAGCAATACGTAAGTATATATGCCATTACTAGTGGGGCTTTTGATAACGTTCCGGTAAATAAAATTAAAGAAGCCCAAGCTTCCCTTCTGGCCCAGTTCTCTACTCAGCATAAGGCTGCTGTTAAAGAGTTAGATAAGGGAGATAAGCCGACTGACAAGACAATTGCCACAATTGATAAGGTGGCAGCAAGTGTGGCCAAGGGGTATCAGGAGTAATTAATGGCCCAGACACAAGCATTAAAATCACGCATCAAGTCTGTTAGAAGTACAAAGCAGGTGACTAAGGCTATGCAGCTAGTTTCGGCTAGTAAAATGCGACGGGCGCTGGTGACTGAAAAAGCTTCGGCCCCCTATACTAGTAGTGCAACGGAAATTTTGACCCATCTTGTTGCTAAAGAAGGTACAAAGAATCACCCTCTTTTCCAGGTTCGTAAGGTTAAAAACCGTTTAATTATTTTGATTGCTTCCGACCGAGGCTTAGCAGGTGCTTACAATACTAATATAAATAAGTTATATTTAAATAACCTGCTTGAAGATAAGCAAGCCCAAATAGGCAATAAAACAATTGCTATAGGTAAGCGAGCGGCCCAGTTTGTGTCAAAGCTTGAACATGGTAATGTGATTGGTGTCTATGAAAACCTACCAGACCAACCAACTGGCAAAGAGTTGCATTCTATCTTAGACGGAGCGCGTGATGCGTTTTTAAGCAAGGAGGTTGATGCAGTTGATGTTGTTTATACAAAATTTAATTCAACCCTTAACCAAGAGCCGGTTATCATGCGCTTATTCCCCGCTGGTTTTACAAAAAGTAAGACAGTTAGCCCTTGGATTGCCGAGGCAAAGTACGAGCCGTCCCAGGCTGAAGTTCTAGATGCCATTACTTACCGACTAATTGGAGCCCAGCTTTACCAGGCTATCTTAGACGCTAAGGCCAGTGAGCATAGCCAAAGAATGGTGGCAATGAAAAGTGCCACCGATAATGCGTCTGACCTTATAGATGACCTTACTCTGGTCATGAATAAGGCGCGTCAGGCGGCGGTAACCCAAGAATTATCAGAGATTTCAGGCGGAGTAGAAGCATTAAATAGCTAAAGGAGAGAGTTATGAAGAAGGATAATGGTAAAATAGTTCAAATTGTTGGTGTGGTGGTCGATGTAGAGTTCCCAGACGGTTCCCCCCTTCCTGCTATTCACGACGCCTTAGAGGTAAAAAATGGCCAAGAAACAATTACCCTTGAGGTGGCACAGCACCTAAGTGAGCGGGCAGTTCGAACCATTGCTATGGCAAGCACTGACGGCTTAAAGCGGGGCGATATAGTAGAGGCAACTGGTATGCCGATTACAGTTCCGGTAGGTCAAGAGACTCAAGGACGCATGTTTAATGTTGTAGGTGAGCCTATAGACGGCAAGAAGGCGCCTAAGGGAGCAAAAGCGCCAATTCATCGTGCACCACCAACCCTATCCGAGCAGTCAAATAAAACTGAAATACTAGAAACGGGAATAAAAGTTGTAGACCTAATTGCACCTTTGACAAAAGGTGGCAAGGCGGGCTTATTTGCAGGGGCCGGTGTTGGCAAGACTGTTCTTATTACAGAGTTAATAAATAATATTGCCAAATACCATGACGGAAACTCTGTTTTTGCTGGCGTGGGTGAACGGACACGTGAAGGTAATGACCTATATTATGAAATGGAAGAAGCTGGGGTGCTTGATAAGACCAGTCTTGTCTTTGGGCAGATGAACGAACCTCCAGGGGCTCGCTTAAGGGTTGCACTATCGGGTCTGGCAATTGCTGAAGCCTTTCGTGATGAAGGTAAAGATGTTTTGTTATTTATAGATAATATATATCGTTATACTCAGGCTGGTTCTGAAGTATCGGCCCTATTAGGACGCCTGCCTAGTGCCGTTGGTTACCAACCCAACTTACAGCAAGAAATGGGTGCGCTACAGGAGCGGATAACGAGTACTAATAAGGGCTCAATTACCTCTGTTCAAGCAGTTTACGTTCCGGCAGACGACTTAACCGACCCAGCACCGGCTACCACCTTCGCTCATCTTGATGCTACTATTGTGATGGACCGTGCACTAACCGAAATAGGCATTTATCCAGCAGTTGATGTTTTAAACAGTAGCTCTACAAGTTTAGACCCGGAGATTGTCGGAGAGCGACACTATAAAGTGGCGCGTGAGGTGCAAAGAGTGCTTCAACAGTATAAAGAGTTACAAGATATTATTGCTATTTTAGGCATGGAGGAGCTATCTGACGATCAGAAGAAAACCGTGGAGCGTGCTAGGCGTATACAGCGCTTCTTGGCGCAACCTTTCCATGTGGCAGAGAAGTTTACCGGAAACCCAGGTACCTATGTGCCGCTAGAAGACACGATAACTGATGCCGAAGATATATTAGCAGGAAAATACGACGACAAACCAGAGAATTGGTTCTACATGGTTGATGGTACCTTGAAAAATAAGCAATTAGAGGAAAGTAAAGCTAAATAGATGAATTTAAAGTTAATAACTTTATCAGGTACGGTGCTTGACAGCCAGGTTTACCAGGTGAATATCCCAACTCCTGAAGGTGATATTGGCGTATATCCTGACCATGAGGCTTTAGTTACCCTAGCTGTTCCAGGAATGGTCCGGGTCCATTACCGTAAAGATGATGATGTAACGCGGGCTGAGCTGTTTGCTATATCTGGCGGTATTGTAGAAATTGCTAATAATGAAGTAAAAATACTAGTAGATGATGCTGATAGTGCCGAAGACATAGCTGAAGATGAAGCTAGAGAGGCTTTACGGCGCGCTGAAGAGATGAGAGATGCCGCTGAGAGCACTGTTGAGCTAGAAAAAGCTTATGAGCTAATTGACAGGCAAAAGATACGGCTAAAAGTTGCTGAAATTAAAAGGCGTAAACGATACTAAAATTTAGATAGGATAATGCCCTTTATTCATAGCGCAATGCTTCTATGGGGTTTAGCTTGGCGGCCCGCATAGCTGGCATGGTCCCTGCAGCAAAGGCAATTAAACAAATTACAACTATTATAATTAAAATATTATGCCAAGAAAACTGTATCAGTGTAAAGCCAGTGAGGTCGCTTAAAAAGCTTTGAGCGGCTATTTTGTTAATACCTATGCCTGCAAGCATAGCTGCTAGGATGCCAATAGCTGAACCCCAAAAACCAATCATTATGGCCTCTAGGCTAAATAGTGCAAATACTTTCCCACTACTTAGTCCCATGGCTTTCATTAAACCTATTTCTCTTGTCCGCTCTTGCACGGCCATGTATAAGGTGTTAACTATACCAAAGCTTGCGGCTAGTAAGGCAATGGCACCAAACATGGTTAAAACAGCAGTTACAGCACTTATGACAGAGCGGACAACACCAATTTGGTCGTCAATAGTTTGCGCTTGGTAGCCTAAGTCCTTTATCTCTGTTTTTATAGTATTTATTCGCGCTTCGCTAAGATTGGGTTCAAGGATGGCTGTGGCCATGTACTCTGGCGCTTTAGGGTGGGTGTTGCCCTCATTAGCTGCCTGGTCAACCTCCTTAACTAAGCTACTATTGCCGTAAGAGTAGCCGTCATTTAATAATGACTTTGTTTGGACGCCGACAATTTTTACTTTCACCTCCTCAATTATGCCGGTGGCAATATTGGTCACTCCTAAGTAAGCAGTTTGCCCCACCGCCGCTTCGGCGCTTTTTAAACCTAGTGGCTCTACGAAGCGTGGCTCAATGGTAATTTGCGGTTCGGTAGTGTCTTGGTTAGGTGTTTCTCCAGTTTCAACATCAACAGATACACCGTTTATACTTTCCATTACTGAGATAACATATTTTTTGGAACCGTCGCCACGAGTTATATAGTCAACCTCCGGCCGATCGTAAAAAGAGGCGCTTTCAATCCCGTTTATTTTTTTAATTTGGGCTAACTTAGCTTCAGTAATAGGCTTAGCATTCATGGAGTTAGTCGCTGGCTCTGTATCATTCAAGGTGACAGGAGTATATTCGCGGGCCTCATTGTTATTGGCTCTGGTTTCAGGCGGGAGCGGCATAATAATTAAAGTATTATTACCGCCAAGTGCTCCTAATTGAGCTTCTATATAGTTATTAACACCTGTGTCGATACCAGTAGTTAACGCCAAGGTAAAGGCACCTACAAAAATAGCTCCAATTGTTAGGAATGTCCTTATTTTATTACGAGCGAGGTTGGCATTAGCCATTTTTATAATATCTAAAATTTTCATTTTAACTCCTCCTCTATGATTCGCCCATCTTTAATGTGCACTTGTCTGTCGCATAAAGCCGCTAAGTCTGGGTCATGAGTCACTATAACCAGGGTTATCCCAGCTTTTTTATTTAAATTAAAAAGTAAATTTTTAATTTTATCGCCTGTTTTGCTGTCTAAATTGCCAGTTGGCTCATCTGCAAAAATAACAGAAGGTTGGTTTACTATTGCTCTGGCAATGCAGACTCGTTGTTTTTGCCCACCAGACAGGTCGTTAGCTTTGACATTAATTTTATCGCCTAAACCAACACTTTTTAAGGCTGCCTTAGCTTGTTTTTGCCGTTGGCGCCCACCCTCCCCAGCTATTAATAAAGGAGTCAGCACATTATTAAGGACAGTATCGTTAGCGTTCATAAAGAAAGATTGAAAAACAAAGCCGAAACTCTTATTTCGTAATTGGTTTATCCGCCGTGCAGGCAAAGTGTGAGCGGCTGTTTCTTTAATATAAATTTCACCGGTTGTTGGCTTATCAAGCAATGCCAGTAGGTGCATAAGGGTTGATTTTCCTGAGCCACTTTTTCCTATGATAGCCACGGCTTCACCCCTTTTAATTTCTAAATTTATATTAGTTAGAGCAGTAAACTTATTGGCCTTCTTGCCGTAGGTTTTACCTAAATTGACAGTTTTAATTATCGTATCGTTCTTACTCATACTCTTATTATACTCGTTTTTTTTAATTAAGAAATTAAATGTCTTTTTTGAATATACTTTTGGGCTTCTGATACTGTAAGAGGGACAAGGAAGCTAATGATAAATACTATAATATAATCGACTGGTTTAAGCGGTGTAATATGTAGAATGGAGGCGAGCGGAGTTTCCATTATGATTATTTGCATTATGAAAGAAATGACCAATAAAAACCAGAATAGGTTATTTTTTACTTTGAGAATTGAGAAAATAGAACGACTATGACTGCGCATAGTTAAAGCATTGGCCCACTGGATTACCACCAGGGCTAAGAAGGCGGCGCTTTGAGCGTACCCTAAATCACCATGGTGTAGATAATAGCTATAAATTATCAAAGTGGTCGCGGCAATGGTGATAGCAGAAATGATAATTTTAACGACCATTCTCCTGCTTAAAAGTGGAGCGTTAAAGGGTGCAGGTGGCCGCTCCATTATATAGTCATCACCAGGTTCTATACCTAAAGGAACTACCATCGTGGTATCTGTGACAATGTTAACCCATAATATTTGAATAGATAAAAGAGGCGCAGGCCAGCCTAGAAGTAGTGCCACCGTAATAGTCATTACCTCTCCCGCGTTGGTTGAAAGTAAGTAAACAAGAACCCTCTTTATATTATCCAGTATAATTCTTCCTTGCTTAACTGCTGCCGCCACGGTTTTGAAATTATTATCTAGTAATATAATGTCACTGACATCTTTAGCAATCTGTGACCCATCTCCCATTGCTATACCGATATGGGCAGTAGAAAGTGCTGGAGCGTCATTCACACCGTCACCAGTCATGGCTACAATATTATCTTCTTTTAATTTTGTAAGTAAATTATATTTGTCGGTAGGCATTATGCGTGAAAATACTGTATATTTTTTAATAGACTGTCCAGCCGTTAATTTTTCTAGCATAGAGGACTCTATAACCTCTTCTGGTTTTTTGGCTATACCTAATTTTTTGGCTATCGCCAGTGCAGTGTTGGCGTGGTCGCCTGTTATCATATGAATAGATATCCCAGCTTTTCTAATCAAATCTACCGAAGGCTTTGATTCTTTTCGCAGCTCATCGGCAATTGCCAAAAAGCCTATCAGAGAAATGCTTGGGTTTCTAGTGATAATCTTGAGGCTGTTAGGTGCGGTTTTTGTTTTCATAGCACCAACGCCAATCACCCTATAGCCTTGGTCGGTAAAGTGGTTTAAGGCTACGTAGGCCTGCTCTCGTTCTGCTTCAGTTAAATTTGCAATTTCAATTAATTGTTCTGGAGAGCCTTTTATAAAGGTTGTAAATTGCCTATCAGCACCCTTATAAACTACACCACTTATCCTGTATTGTTGCACAAAAGGAAAGCTCTTTATTAGTTCAAAATTTTTCGGAATAGTAGTTTTACACTCTTTAGCAATTACAGCATCTAAAGGGTCAGCTGTGTCGCCATTGGAGTGCAATTGGCTGAGGCCAGTGGCCATTTTGATATTGAAACCTGTTTGATTATTGGGGTCTTGCCAATACTCTTGTATGGATAATTTATTTTTTGATAATGTGCCAGTTTTATCGGTAGCAATAGCGGTAACCGCTCCTATCACCTCTAGAGAGCGCATATTGGTGACGAGCGCCTTTTGTTTAGCCATGGTTTTAATCCCTAATGCTAAAATGACTGTCACCGTTATGGGTAGTCCTTCTGGAATGGCTGAAACGGCTAAAGCGAGAATAAAGCGCAATGCCTCGATTGGGTTCTCACCCCTTATAAGGAGTAGTGTAAAAATTAAAATGCTTAAAAGCCCAACTGCTAGAATAATTTGCTTAACTAGTTTCGCTACCTTTTTTTGCAATGGATTAACAGTAAGTTCACTAGCACTTAATTTAGCTATCTTGCTAAATTCTGTATTATTTCCAGTTTGGGTAACCACCCCCTCACAGGTACCAGCTGTTATGGCAGTCCCTTGAAAAAGCATATTAGTTTGCTCAAAAAGGCTTCTTGAACCCCTGAGTGTATCGGCGTTTTTGCTTATAGGTAAAGACTCGCCAGTGAGGACTGCTTCATCCACCTGTAGACCAGCCGCTTCCAGGATTCTTATATCTGCGGGCACCCTGCTACCCTCAGAGAGTAAAACTATATCACCAGGCACCAGAAGGTTCTCTTTAACCTTAATAAACTCCATGTTACGTTTTACCGTAACTTCTTGTGTAGCTTGTTCTTTTAAGCTTCTAAGTATTTTTGCAGTAGAGATTTTCTGAGCGTAATCTATCCATATATTTATACCTATTATGAAAGCTATGACCACTGCATCAATATATTCGTGGATAATGACGCTAAGGATAATGGCAAAAATTAATATTAAGGTAAAAGGCTCCAAGAATGGCTCAATGAGTTTTTTCCAAATTGGTACACCGGCTAAGGAGAGCGTATTCTCGCCATGTTTTAATTTAGCCTTTTGATAGCTTTGGTTATTGAGGCCATTCCTGTCGCTATTTAGCGCCCTTAATACATTTTTCGTAGTTTTATTGTAATAAAGCATTACCACTATTGTATCATGGGGCGCATATTTTTTAGGCTATCTGATAGCTATTAGTTTAAATTGCTGATGGCCGTTACTTGTAGCATAACTGATGGTGTCTTTAATTGTTTTACCGATTAGTTCCATACCCAGCGGGCTTTTAATGGACAAGCGACCGTCCGAAGGATTAGCCTCTACACTTTCC
This sequence comes from uncultured Candidatus Saccharibacteria bacterium, assembly GCA_964346445.1. Lineage (GTDB taxonomy): Bacteria > Patescibacteriota > Saccharimonadia > Saccharimonadales > Saccharimonadaceae > JAGOZV01. The sequence goes on from CAYFUI010000003.1 coordinate 27,259, forward strand.
ACAAGGGTGAATTTTAGTTTCTTTCCTTGCCTATCTATTAATTCAACAGCTGATCCAATAGCCACTCTCACTTGATTGCGCTTTTTCGGTAAAAGCTTCACATTTTTCAATAATAATCTTTTTTCAAATAATTCTTGTTCAATAGAGTCATACCTGCTTAAGACATCTACTCTATCAAGCCGGCCCTCCCTTGATGTATCCTTATCCATATTTTTTAATTTATAACGTGTTTTAGATAAGCTTTTTTCAAGTGAACTAATCTCCTTTTTTAGCTCTTTAAGACCCTTTTTGCTTAATGTAATGGTGGTGTTCATATTTAAACCCTCCTTTTTTTAATTTTTACCCAAGCCGTTAATGGAAGAGCTGCAATAGCAATTAGCTATGCCATATATTGCTTAGGCTATCTTTCACTATACCTAACCAACCTTAGTTAAGGCTTAAAGGGCGTGTATTCTTTGGTAGGACCACTGTAAAAATTGTCTTTTTGCCTGTTGTGCTCTTAACATCAATGCGGCCACCGTGGTGTTCCACTATTTCTTTAGCAAGCGGCAACCCCATGCCATGCCCTTTAGTTTGTTTTATATTTATAGTATTCCCTCGGTAAAAGCTCTCGAAGATATGAGGAATATCTGCTTTGGCTATGCCAGATCCTGTATTCGTGACACTAACATAAACGCGTCCGCCACTCTGCTTAACCGTGATCTTTACTGGAGACTTAGCAGGACTATACTTTAAAGCGTTTTCTATCAATATATTAAAAACAGTCTCTAGAGCCAGTTCATTCCCTTTTATATAAATAGGATTGGATGGAGTATAAACGATTCTATCTGGCTGGTTAAGCCGGTCTACCACTGTTTGGACGGCATGATTTACCTCGACTGGACTCGTGTCAAAAACCAAGGTATTTACCCTTGATAGGTCTAATAGCATGGCAGTTAAATCTGACATTTTATCTATTTCTTCATGAACACTACCTAGCGTATCCTCTAATTCTTTTTTACTATGTTTGGTTGAATATAAGACAGCCTCAATTTCAGATTTTATTGCTGCAAGTGGTGTTCTTAGTTCATGACTAGCGTCGCTAGTGAACCGCGCTTGAGCTTTGTGAGCTGCCTCGACTGAGCTAATGGTGCTACTAGCTAAGCCATAGCTTACAAAACCGCCCATTATTAATATTGAGATATTTAATATCACTAAAAACGATACAATGCTTTGTTCGGCTTCTTTAGCCTCCTCTGTTTGATAGAGTCGTATTTGCTGGCGAGTTCGTAAGTCGGGATTTTCTACAAGCCTACTGCTGAAATTAGTTAAGCGACCAGCCACTTCGTTGCTAAAGATGGCGTAAATAACCCCACTAAGAAGTAGAGCCACTACCATTAATATTGCCATGTAACTAAGCGTTAGCTTGATAACTGCAGTGTTAAAAATGTGTTTAATGACATACTCCTATTAATTTAAGAGGCGGACGGCAACAGTTAGGGTTATTACTAAAAGAAACAATGGCGCTTAAAGGTCGTCAATACTGTAGCCAAAGCCCCGGGCAGTTCTTATTAAAGGTATCTTGAAAGGATCATCAATTTTCTGTCTTAAGTACCTAATATATACCTCGACGGTATTAGGCATGACGTCTGCATCATAGTCCCAGACATGATTAATTATCTGTTCTTTATTAAGTGGGCGCCCTTTATTTCTCAAAAGATATTCCAGCAAGGCAAATTCTTTGCTGGTAAGCTGGATGGTTTTTCCCGCGCGCTTTACCTCAAAGGTGTTGGTGTTAAGTGTTAAGTCGGCGGCACTTAACGTTGTGTCATGTTGGACGCCTGGACGACGTAGCAGTGCCCTCACGCGAGCCATAACTTCATCCATGGCAAAAGGCTTAAGAATATAATCGTCTGCGCCGGCATCTAAGCCAGCTACCTTATCGCTGGTTGACCCTTTGGCGGTAAGAATGACAATGGGCATGTGAAGACCCTGGCTGCGGATTTCTTTTATAAGGCTGATGCCGTCTTTCTTTGGCAAACCTAGGTCTATAATAGCCAAGTCGTATGGCTGAGTTGTTGCCATCACCAGGCCATCTTCGCCATCATAGCTTACATCTACTGCGTAATGTTCTTGTTGCAATACTTTTTTTAATGCATTAGCAATCTTATGTTCATCTTCTACTACTAGTACTCTCATATTAATCTATTATAACACAATCTACTTAAAGATAACTTAAAAATTTAGGTGTCATTAAGTTAGAAATAATATTAAATACCAAGAAAACAGTAACAGTTAGAACAAAATTATGCTATAATAATTGATATTATGCAAAGAGTAAAAATAGCTATAGACACAAAAACCATGATTCGTTTTTGGTTGGTAGTAATAGGGTTTGCTTTAGCGGCCTTACTATTACACAAGGCACAGCAAGGGTTAATAATAATAGGCATATCAATCTTTATGGCGGTGGCGTTGAATACGCCGGTATCGCGCTTAGCTCATAAAATGCCTGGCCGTAGTCGGAGCGCCGCTACAGCCATCTCTTATGTGGCCATTGTAGTACTACTTGGCACAATAATTACTTTAGTAGTCCCGCCCATTTTAGAGCAAACGGCGAAGTTCACTTCAGCGGTACCGACAATTGTTGACGGTTTAGTCAACCAGTGGGGTGCACTGCGTGACGTCCTGTCTAAGTATGGATTGGAGCAGTCATTAGACGATGCTCTTTCTTCATTGCAAACAATGGCCGCTCACTTTGCTAGTAATGTCGGCAAAATGGCTATTGGCAGTATAGGCTCTTTAATGGAGTTCATTACAGCTCTTATTTTAGTACTGGTGCTGACATTTCTATTCTTAATGGATGGACCGTCCATTATGAAAAAATATTATGCCAATATCCAAAATACGGAAAAAAGACAACAGCAAGAGCGAATTTTTAACAAAATTTATGATGTTATTACAGGTTATGTAAACGGACAGTTAATTGTCTCTGCTATTGGTGCTTTTGCCGCGGGAACTATGACTTTCATCCTCAGTTTAATTTTTACAGACATACCTAGTAATCTAGCAGCCCCAGTTGCCGTCATTACGTTCACACTTTCATTAATCCCAATGTTTGGTGCGGCAATTGCCGGTACAATTACGGCTTTAATCATGGCTATGAATTCATTTCCGGCGGCTGTTATCTACATAATATTCTTTATTATTTACCAGCAGATAGAAAATAATTTCATTCAACCTGTGGTCCAGGGCAAGCGTATTGCACTATCGCCATTAGTTATCCTTATCTCAATCACCCTCGGTGTGTACATGTACGGTATTGTTGGTGGTGTGATTGCTATTCCGGTGGCTGGTACCATTCAGGTTCTCCTTGAAGAGTATACCAAGCAAAAACAAGCCACCGCCGCTAGTAAGGCTAAAAAAGATAAACCCGTTGCTAAATTTGCCAAAAAAGTAACTACTAAATCCACCAAAAAGGTGACTAAGTCTTAAAAACACATTAATAACTTAACTTAAGTAGTACCAGTAAGAGTTTTTAGTTAAATCGCGTAGGCCAACATTAAGCTTGGATAGTTCCTGTCGTATTTGGTCAGACCGTTCATAATCCTTCCTTTCTCTTGCGGCGCGTCGCTCTAAAATGAGTTGTTTTATGTGATCACTAACATCGGGAGTGCTATTAATAAGGTCTAAGCCTAGTAATTCGTCTATCGTTAATAAGAAGTTTTTAAAGCTTAACTGGTCCAATGGTTTATTGGAATTGGCTATTTTACTAAAAACACCATCTATAAAAGATAAAGCCCCGGGTGTGTTAAGGTTGTTATTTAAAATTTCTAATAGTAACTTAGGCTCGGGCAAGAATGTTAATTCTTCTTCAGCAGTATTGATCGTTTTATAAATTTGGTGTCTTAGGCTGGCTATCTCCCGCCAATGGTTCAAACGGTTTTTAGCACCAGTTAGCGCCTTAAAGGTAAAATTTGCTTGGCTTTGGTAATGGCTTTGCAGTACTAGCATTTTGAAGTCTTGCGCAGAGTAGTTGTTTTGGTATAAATCAGCTAGCGTCAGGCTATTATTTAAAGACTTACTTATTTTTATTCCATCTACCACCATATGGTTGTTGTGAAGCCAGTAGTTAGCTAATGGTTGTTCGTTAGCGGCTAAGCTTTGGGCTATTTCGTTGGTGTGGTGGACTGGGATGTGGTCAATCCCTCCGGTATGTATATCGATGGTATTTGCCAGCTCTTCCTTTATAATAGCTGAACATTCAAGGTGCCATCCAGGGAAGCCCATTGGTGCAGAAGTACCAGGAAGTGTTTCCGTTAAAAAGCTAGGTGGGGTTTTCCATTCCATGTCACGTTGTTGATTGTTTGGTGAAAACTTCCAAATAGCAAAATCGCTTTGGTTGATCTTCTCTGGATTAATACTAGGGCGCGTGCCACTTTTTTGCGCCTTTAGGTTTAATCTAGCAAATTTACTATAAGCGGGAAATTTGCTTGTATCAAAGTAAAGGCCATCGGAAGTCTGGTAGATATAGCCTTTGTCTTTCAATTTTTGCGCCATGGCAATTTGTTGGTCGATATAGTTAGTAGCTTTAGCTAATTTTGCTGGAGGTAAGAGGTTAAGTTGTTTGCGCCCTTCTAGGAAGTTCGTTGTATACTTATTAGCTACCTCCCAAGCATTTAGCCCTTCTCTTTTTGCACCAACCTCTAGTTTGTCTTCGCCTGTATCTTCGTCACTGACTAGGTGTCCAACATCGGTAATATTTATCACTTGCTTAGGCGTGTAGCCATTAGCTAGTAAAACACGCACTAGTACATCCCAGTAAACGTAGGCGCTCCAGTTGCCAATATGTAGGTCATTATAAACAGTAGGCCCACATGAATAAATTAACACCTCTTGCGTAGAGATAGGCTGAAAATCCTCTATAGCTTGTGTTTCAGTATTAAACAACCGTAGCGTCATAAGCTTCAAGCGCCTTTCTAGTTGCCGTTAAAATTTCTGTAAAAGTAGTATCATAATCTTGGTATATTCTAAAGCCAGCGGCATATTTGTGACCACCTCCGCCAAAAAAGCCAGCTATATCATCAGCTATTGGTAAGTTTGTCCTTATCTTTCCTGTTAGTTTACCGTCAGGGTAAGTTTTAATTGCTAGAGCTACCTGTACGTCTTGAACTAAGCGCATTTCATCTAACACTAGGACACTAGGATTGTACTGGTCACTATATTTTTGAATCTCCTCCCACGGGATATGAATTAGTGCCAGTTGGTTGTCTAGGTCGTATTCAATCCGTTCAATTAATTCGCCTTTATATTTCAAAATTTCTGCCGATTTTTTCATAAATTCACGGCGCCTTCCTTCAATTGTGGCAATTGAGGCACCCAGTTTAGCTAGCTGAGCAGCCACCAATAAGGTGTCCGCATCGGCACTTTCAGTAGTTAGGCCTAGTGTGTCACTAAGAAGTGCCACCATCAGGCTTTCTGCGGCATAAGTATTAATGGGCCATTTGTTAGCCGTGGCTAAGTTATAAATAACCTGGCTAGTTGCAGCTAGCGGTTGGCAAAGTAAATGGTAGGTGAAGTCTAAGTCGGCTGTCGTGTCATGGTGGTCAAGCACGATGACTGGATGGGTTTCCAGGTAGTGCCGCGCACCGGGAACTTCATAAACCTTAGACAAAAGTATATTAGCCTGAGTATCTACAATAATTGCTAGGTCAGAACCGCTATCAAAGCTAGCCGTTATGCGATCCCAGCCTTTTATGTAACGTAGGTATTTTGGCACTTCAACCGGGCAATATAACGACACCTCCTTACCCATCTCCCCCAAGATTTCTTCTAGGGCGATGGCGCTACCGATAGAATCTCCGTCTGGGTTTTCGGCTTGAATAACCATGATGCGTTTAGCATTTTCCACCTCTTTATTAATAACGGTATTCATATGTTAATTATAACCAATCTCGTTACGGCCTTCCAGTGCGTGGGCTAAGGTAATTTGGTCGGCATACTCCAAGTCTACGCCTAGAGGAATGCCTCTTGCTAGCCGTGTCATTTTAAGTTTTATTCCTTCGTCTTTAAGGTATTTTTGCAAAAATAATGAAGTTGACTCCCCTTCAACACTAGCATTGGTCGCAATGATTATTTCTTCAACCTTGTCCTCTTTGATGCGCTTAATAAGTTGAGGTATGTTTAGTTCATCCGGGCCGATCCCATCAATTGGACTAATAGCTCCTCCTAAGACATGGTAGGTGCCGCGGTATTTACCAGTCTTTTCGATGGAAACTATGTCTAGCGGCTCTTCGACTACGGCTATTGTAGTCTTATCCCGTTCAGGGCCGCTATAAAGTGGGGATACATCCTGGTCGGCGTCTATGAGGGCAAAAGTAACTGGGCAGTTTTTTACACCCGCATGGAGGCTGTTTAAAGAGCTGGCAATTCTAGTACTAGTTTGCGGATTAGTGCGCAACAAAGAATAGGCGTAGCGCTCTGCTGTTCGTGCACCTACTCCTGGTAATTTACCCAGTTCATTAATAACCTTGACCAAGGCCGTTGGTAATACTTCACCCACAATAATAATTATTTAGCTGTATAGTAAATTTATAAACCTAGTTCACCTAATCCGCCCATTAAAGGCTTCATTTTCTCTGCTGCCACTTCTTGTGCTTTAGCTAAACCGTCGCGCACAGCAATTTTAATCCAATTCTCGAGCTCTGGAATGTCATCAAAGTCTATTAGCTCTTCATCCAGTTTTACGCTTTTAATCTTCATTTCACCAGTTATTTGCACAATTACAGCGCCGTCCCCAGCCGACACCTCTATAATCTCTTTCTTAAGATCATTTTGTGCTTTACGCAATTCGTTTAATGTTTTCATTTGGTCAAATGCCATTTTACCTACTCCCTCTTTTTAACTAACTGTTTTAATTATATCATTTATCTGTAGCTTTGGTGAAGATATAGTAGCGGTCTGCCTGACGATAGTTACTATTATTAATAATAGTTTTTAGCGTATAGCCACTTGGTGCTTTAGGACGACCTTGCCTGGTTGCGGTAAAAGTTGTGGCAGTAGCGGGTACTTCAGTGACGACCACTAGACCTGGTCTATGTTTTGCCAAAACCTCATAGAAACTTTTTTCTTCAGGGGAAACTAGTAATATGCTACTATCTTTAGGCAATAGGCTGATGTCTTTAGAAAAGTAGCTCGTAATACTTGGATTATAGCTATATCCATAAATATAGTTCTCTAAACCAGCGGCCACAACCGTACTTATTAAAATGATGATGGGAATTAAACCGATTACTCTTGCATACGGATTGTAGGGGAACAATCTGTACCAATAACTTAGCATGGAGTCTAGGCCCATAGTTAGAAGGAGTACTAGTGGAATAAACATAACATTGGTATTTTGTGGATAGATTAAAATGGGTATAATTAGAAGTAATACCCACGCTCCGATAATATAACTACGAGTGGTGGCACGTGTTTTTATTAATCTAGCCACTCCTATGGCTATGAGTGTAATGGCCGTGATATTAAAAGTAATATAAGCTGGCGAGATGTCGGTTGCGTTAATGAAGTTGAAGTAATGGTGAAAAAGAAACACAATGTTATTTGTGATGCTTGGCGCACTTGGAGGCGCCCCAAGAAGAGTTAGTAAAAGTGATGGGTGGAAAATGATAGCCACTAAGAGAGGCAGCAGCAAGCTGCCAAAGACAATTAATGAGATGGTCACATTCTTCTTGTTGGCCGTTTTTAGTAAGTGCCTTAAGTGTGGGTGCGAAACGATAGCTAAGGCTAGGGCTAATAAAATGTAAATACTAAGTGGTGAGTATAGGCTCAGTGCAATCATTCCTAAGAGAAGAACCTTGTAACGTAGACGTAATTTAATTTCTTTAGTGCGCGCTACAAGCCCACTAAGCGCCAGTATCCAAACAGACCAGAACAAATACATAATATCGGGTGTACCTGAACTAGCAATCAGTAAAAATTGCCCAGTGGTAATTATAATAATAGTTGAAAGAACAGCTAGGCTCGGCTTAAACCAGGTTCTGAGTAGAATAATCATACCAAACACAGTTCCTAAGGCGGCGAAGAGTGCTGGGAGTTTGATAGAAAACGTTGACAGACCGAACAAGGAAAAGGATAGCCGTTGGAGAAGGTGAAATGGTAGATTGGCTATAGCGAAACTACTAGGATTGGAAAAACTAATGGAGTCACTAATGATGGCTGAGTCAATTTCCCTCTTTGAAAGACCACCAGGAAGGTTTAAGCTAACAAATAACAAAATTAAACTTAAAATAACCGCCATAGCGCCATATCCAATGGTGTAGCGGTGTTCGTAAAAAAAGGATTTATCTAGTGTTCGTCTTTTTTTCCTTACCATAGTTATTACTCTCTTGATTTATCCAGGTTTTGAAACCTTAATTGCTTTGGATCAAAGTACAGGTCTATCCTGCCAGTTGGACCATTACGATGTTTGGCAAGGTGTAGTTCGGTAATGTTGCCCTTTTCACTTTCTGGGTTGTAATAGGCTTCACGATAAATAAACATAACTATATCAGCATCTTGTTCAATGGAGCCAGATTCCCTGAGGTCTGCCAGCTGGGGGATTTGTGGGTGCCGCGATTCCACCGACCGTGAAAGCTGGCTGAGGGCAATAACTGGTACGTTTAATTCCCGAGCAATTAGTTTTAGGCCCCTAGATATCTCACTGACCTCTTGTACGCGGTTGCCGTCGCTCTTGCCGCTACCCTGCATTAATTGTAAATAATCTATAACTATTAGGCCAAGTGGTTGGTCATGAGCGGCCCGTCTGGCTTTGGTGCGCATCTCTAGCACAGTCATGCCTGGGGTGTCATCTATATAGATAGGCGCTTCTGCCATCTCTCCCATGGCGTCGGAAAGTTTTTCAAAATCTTCGCCGGACAGATTTCCTGTCCTTATATTCCAAGCATCTATGCCCGAGGCTTCGGCTAGCATGCGATCTACTAATTGCTCTTTACTCATCTCTAAGCTAAAAAAGAGTACTGGGCTTTTAGATAAAGTTGCGACATTATAAGCTAAATTAGTTACAAGCGTGGTTTTACCCATAGCTGGCCGGGCGGCCAGAATGAGTAGGTCACTTTTTTGTAAACCAGCAGTCATGTTATCTAGGTCGGTAAAGCCGGTTCTGACACCACGCAATTGCCCCTTGTTTCTTGAGAGCTCTTCCATGCGGTCAAAGCTATCTTCTAATATGCTTTCAATGCTTGAAAGGTCTTGTTTAAGTGATTGGTCGCTGACCGAAAAAAGTTCGGCTTCGGCTTGCCCTAGAAGCTCGTCAGTGTCAGTCTCTTCATTGTAGGCGGCTTCAGCTATTTCACCACCGGCCTTAATTAAACGGCGCCTAACGGCCTTTTGCGCCACCATCTCGGCGTACGCGCCAGCATTAGCAGCGGTTGGCACATAATTAGTTAACTCTGTTAAATAGGCAGACCCGCCTATGGCGGTAAGTTGGTCGCTTTTCTTAAGTTCGTCGGTAAGGGTTAGGAGGTCTACTGGCCGGTTCTTTTCAAATAGGTTCATGATGGCACTGTAAATAATGGTATGTTTTGGCTCATAAAAATCTGGTGCTTTTATGTGTTCGGTGATGTCTGGAAGCACCTCTTCACTAATTAAAACGGCGCCAAGAAGACTTTTTTCGGCATCCAAACTTTGTGGTGGCACTTTGGCAGTACTAGATGGTTTTTGCTTGGGCATTTTAAATATCCGCCTTTACTACTTCGCCGCCGCCCATAACCTCGGTAATATTAGTGACAGCTGCCTGTAGATTAGGAGCGGCTGTAGGGATTGTTTCTATGTTAATATCGGGATAGCCGATAAGGCTAAGAGCTTCATGAAGTTTAGGAAGATATCTAGGGTCGTCTAGTTTTTTCTTGTTAAAATTATTAATTGTATAAATGATCAATTTATTATCCTTCTCTTGAAAATTATGATGACACTTCACTACAAGGCTGCCAAGTGCCATGTGTAAGTTTTTGGTGGCTTTTATAAGCTCTTGCCAGTTAAACGGCGCGCTTATACTTGGGGGTGTAGTGGCTTTGAGTGGTTTGCTTTGCACCTCCTTAGCCTGTTTGTTAATTTGTTGTTTATTTTTAGCGGGTGTGGCTTTAGGGTTAGTGGGCGCTTGAAGGTTGTTGGTGGCCGCCTGTTCGCCTAATGCTACCATAATTTTTATATCGATATAGTCGCCACGTGGATTAATTTCACTAAGCTTAGCTAAAAGTGGAATTAAGAAAGGCTGATTGGCTGAATTTTCAATAATGTAATTTAACAATTGGTCTAACAAGGTGCCTCCGCTAACACCCTGGTTAGTGATAGTTTCTAGTTGTTGTTTAATTTGTTCAAAATTTTGTGCTTTTGCAGCCTGCAGCAGGTCTTCAAGCTCTTGTTGGGGTGCCAGTCCTAGCGTATCTATTATCAGTTCTTGATTAATTTCTTTAGAACCACCTAGTGCAACTATTTGGTCTAGTAGGCTTAAAGCGTCACGCATGCTACCCCGTGCTTGTTGGGCGATTAAAGAAAGTGCTTGTTTATTAATTTTAAGACCTTCGGTTTGAGCCACCTTACTTAAATGCTCACTAATGGCGCCAGTTGGTATTAATTTAAAAGCAAAGTGCTGAGTGCGGCTAATAATGGTGTCAGGTAGTTTGTCCGGGTTGGTAGTAGCTAGAATGAAAACAACATGTGCTGGCGGCTCTTCGAGGGTTTTAAGTAGTGCATTAAAAGCAGAATTTGATAACATGTGAACTTCATCGATGATGTAAACCTTCTTGGCGGAAGCAACCGGTGCAATTTGCACTTTCTCGCGAAGATCGCGCACATCTTCGACGCTGTTATTGCTGGCTGCGTCTATTTCTATAATATCTAACGGCGAAGCGGCTTGCTCCTGGCCAGTAATTTCGGCTGCCAATATACGGGCAATAGATGTCTTGCCTACACCACGTGGCCCTGTAAAAAGGTAAGCATGGGATACTAATTTTTTTTGCAAAGCCCTTTGCAGCACTGAAGTAATATGAGGTTGGCCGATGACCTCCTCTAATTTCTTACTACGATGTTTTCTATATAATGCTTGAGCCATAAATATCAATGCCTATCAGTCTTATTTTACGCTAAATAATGCTAATAAGCTAGAGAGCCGCTTCAACCGCTGCCCATGTGGCATCTGGGTTGTTGCTTGGAATAATAATAGTAACTTGTGAGCCTTCAACTAATTTAAAGTATGTGACGCTGGCAAGTAGAATCCTATACTCTTTGCCCCCTGCCTCAACGTAATAGGTGCCATCGTGCTCTGTTAGTGTACCAATGACCTGACGCCGCTCAACTTGGTTAATCTGTTTATAAATAAAGCGTCCATCTTCGGCAATAGTTAGTTTGAGGATATCACCTTCTACTAATTTGGACTTGCTGGCATAGTTCACAGGCACCGGATATTCTTTTCCGTCTGCATCAACAAACTTTTGTCCATCAAAAACACCTTCTATGACCTTACCGGTTGGCACTTCAGTTGGGCTAGTCCGGACTGGGCCTATTTGGAGGTCTTCACCGCCTAAGCTAAGTATAAGTTCTTTAGCAGCGGCTAAATTAACTTCCGCCTCTTGCAATAGGCTATGAAGCCTTTTTACTTGTTTTTCTGGTAACTCAGACATTTCTACCCCGCATTCTTTATGTCTATTTTTGAATAATACTATTCTTATATATACCAATTGTTATTCATATTGTCAAATTAGTTTTTTATCCACAAAGAAAACAGATGTATATATAAATGTGTTGTATATATTACCAAGACAAATTAACAAAAATATCCGCCACCTAGGTGACGGATATTTTGTAGTAAAACAATTTACCAATGTTGCTTGAATTAAACTAATTCTACGCTTGCACCAGCCTCTTCTAGAGTTTTCTTAGCGGTTTCGGCTTCTTCTTTAGAAACCTTTTCTTTAATAGCGCTTGGTGCATTGTCTACAAGGGCTTTAGCCTCTCCTAGTCCTAAGCCAGTAATTTCTTTAACTGCCTTGATGACAGCTACTTTTTGATTTCCAGCGTCCGTCATGTTTACAGTGTATTCTGATTTCTCCTCTTCAGCAGCTGCTCCACCTTCTGCTGGTGCGGCAGCGACTGCCACTGCTGGTGCGGCTGCGCTTACGCCCCACTCTTCTTCTAAATGTTTAACAACTTGGCTTAACTCTAAAGCTGTAAGCTTATTAAGTTCATCAACAATTTTTTGTTGAGCAGCTGTTAGTTTTACTTCTTTTTCAGCCATAATACTTCTCCTTATAAAATTTATATAATTATATTTTAGTTACAAAATAACAACAGTTACTTACTGTATATGGTCCTGCTATAAAGATTCGGCACGTTGTGAAAGCACCTGCGCAAACCCGCGCTGAGCACCATTAGCCACTCCCAAGAATTGACTAAGTGGAGCAGCGATAACGCTAACCATTTGTCCGCGTAATTGCTCTTTAGTAGGTAAGCTAGCCAGTGCGTTGACTTCTTCGGTGTTAAACATAGCACCAGTTGCATCAAAACCAGTTACTAGTTTTACCGAAGGGTGTTCTTTAGCAAATTTTGCTAATATTTGGGCTGGCGCTACTTCATCCTCTTCAGAAAAGGCGTAAATTAATTGCCCTTTTAGTAATGAAAAGTCAGCATCTTTTAGTTTTTCATGGTTGCCTAAGGCAACTTTCACTAAGCGGTTTTTAACAACTTTTATTGTAATGTTTTGTTCACGGGCCATCTTCCTAAGAATTTGTAGCTCGGGGACTGTTACCCCAGGGTAAGAGGCAGCCGCGGTGGCCTTAGCACTGTTAAGTAATTGTGTTAATTCTGCAACCAACTGTTCTTTTTTATCGCGTGATATTGCCATAAAATCTCCTTGGTTACATAATAATTAATTTAATTGTAATAATTGGTAAATTGTTAAGGTCCGGACAGTGGCGTACTAAAAACAAAAAGCCTTTGGTTCTCGCACTGCCAAAGACTATAGTTACAAATATAATTTGTACATTCCTAGGTGGTTGCTAATTGCTTTAAACGCTATGCGTGACCACTGTCTTTGGTGATGTCCAGGCTATATAATAGCAAAAAATTAGAAAAATTACAAGCCTACAAGCGACCGGGGGTATGTATGGACTTATTGTTATATTTATGATATAATAGTTAAGTTATGAAAGAGAGTCTCACCACGTCTGAGGAAGGCCTTAGGAGCCCTGAGCATGCTTTGATTCCACAAGCTATTAAAGAGGGGTACAAACCTTGGGGGGCTACTCCTATGGGTAGCCCACTTACAAACCCGATAGTTAACTGGCGTTTTGAGAGCCATGCTCAGCAGGAGGCTGAGATGATAGCCTATGGGTATAATGACCCTGAGTTTAATAAAATGGCGCCATATGTCGAGAAAGCTATTTTCACCCGTAACCAGGCCAGGTTGGCCCGTGCCGGCGAAGCGCGTTGCTTTGTGTTGCACCCGGAGAGGCCTATAGCAAGAGAGATTCTCACAAAAGCAGAATTAGGCTTAGCGGAACCTCACGAGCTTTTATATATAATGACCCAGCGTGGCATGCAAAGCATAGAATTAGGTAAAGTTACCCACCTTTATGGAGGGGAGCGACTGAACTATGCAAGAACCATGAAAGCTGAGACGATGGCATTACTAAATGACCTAAGCATGATGAGCGCCTATTTAGAGAATCCAGAAAAAAATAATTTGAACCTTGACCAGTTGCAGTACGCCAAAACAGTAGAGGACCTTGAGCTACTTGAAGGTATCATCTCTACTAGTGGTGCGAGCTCTAGCGTGGAGATAATGGATAGTTTAGACCACACTTATTTTAGGTTGGCTGGGCGTGATTGGGACGCACCAATGCGTGAAGCAAAAGTAAGCCATTCAGCAAAACCAAGTGGCATGGCTGGTTCACCTATGGATAATCAAATTATCTCATTCAAGCGTAAAAGCCGCTTAGGCAAGGTTGGGCAGACAGAAATAGTGATGAGGACATCTTTTATGGTTAACCTTGATGAAAAGGCTTCGAGTATTGATACTAGAGTGCTACAAAGGGTCAAGGCCTTAAACAATAGCCCCGACTTTTCTGAAAAAATACTCAGCGACCAGGTAGGTTTAATTAAAGAAATAGAAAGAGTGGGGCTAGACAAGGACCCATATAGCTTTATTTTGGTATCTTCTACTGTTTATGCAAAAAATGCCAATAATCGTCATGAAATTGAAAAAATGATCAATCAAAGCGCCAAAGAGAATAGGTTTAGCGAAACCTATTGGACGCATACCTATGAGCACCCAACAGTTGAAGAGTCAGTTGATATCCTTGGGTAGGCCACTAATAGGTAGTGGCATGATGCGTTGGTCTTTATAGGCACGCGGCAACATCATGCTTGGTTGCCACGTACGCTTAAGTTCATCAAGGTTGTCGGTGTGTTGGTATTTGCCACTAATTCCACCCCTACCCTGGCTATAGCTTCCTTCAACTGAACCGGTCGTGTGAAATATAAGTTGACCAATTCTTTCGCCAACCGGTAGAACTACCGATTCGTGTTTATTAAGATTGTAAATTTCTAAAGTAATACGGTTTATGTAGCCCGGATCGACCCACCCCGCATCAAAGCACACGGCGACGCCATTACGCCCCCAGCTGGAACGCGATTTAACTTCGCACGCTCCACCTTCTGCTCTTATGCCGATAAATTCATGAGTATGCGCTAATATTCTCTCACCAGGTTTTAAGACAATTACTGGGTGATTCGGTGGAATATTTTTTAGCATTCTAAAGCCACTATCTTTAGCCCATTCTTTATGTGGTTTTGCCTTAAATGGGCCTTTAAAGTAGCGTTCCACCTCTTCTTGGTCAAAAGGGTTATAAACAGCTGAAGCAGCATTAGCCTCTTGTTCGTAGTAATAATAACCTAACGTGAAATCTAAGCTTGCTTCGGAAATGTAAGAGGGGTTGTGAGGCTCGCAAACTATTACCCCCTGCTTGATTGCCTCTTTTATTTGCGAATTACTATACACACTCATAAAACACCCCCTAAATTATTATTAAACGAAGTAATTAAAAGCTTGTTAAATATTAGCGAATTCAACTTTAATGGCTGGACCATGGGTGGTGGTTATAGTTAGAGATTTAATATAAACACCTTTAAGTGATGTTGGCTTTTGGCTAATCAAACTATTAATGAAAGTGTTAACATTTTCTTCTAATTTTTCTTTTCCAAAAGACACCTTACCAACACCTAGATGAACGATGGCCTGCTTGTCAACGCGGTATTCTACTTTACCAGCTTTAGCGTCTTTAACAGCTTTTGTCAGGTTAGTCGTCACGGTTCCAGCTTTAGGGTTAGGCATTAAGCCGCGTGGCCCTAATAGTCGTGCATACTTAGCAAGCTTAGGCACGTATTGAGGGGTGACAATTAAAACATCAAAGTTAAGCTCTTCTTTATCTAGCTGCTTTAAGAACTCCTCGTCTTTTACAATGTCGGCACCAGCTTTTTTAGCAGCCTCATGTTCGGCTTCTGGTGCAAAGACGGCTACATTAATTTTTTTACCAGTTCCATGTGGTAATTGGACCGTTGCGCGAACATTCTGGTCAGCTTGTCGTGGGTCTACGCCTAAGCGTGCATGCACTTCGACGCTGGCATCATATTTTGAAGGGCTTGTTACTGTAGCTAGGTTAACAGCTTCTTGGATAGTGTAAAGTTTATCTTTTTCAATTTTTTTAGCCGCTTCCTGGTAGGCTTTGCCTCGCCTTTCAAGTAGTGGGCGAGTTACTGGCTTTGGGCCTTTTTTGACAGTTGCTTCCGCACCCTCTTCTAGTGGCGTTGTGTCACCAGCAGCTTTGCGCGCTTCTTTCTCTGCCTTTTCTTCGGCCTCTTTTAGTGCTTTGGCACTACGCTTACCAGCCTTTGCAGTTTTGACTTCCTCTTTAACTTCCTCTTTAGTTTCGTCTACAGCTTCAACGACAACCTCTTCAGTTTCTTTTACTGTAGCGGCTTCTACTTGATTAGTTTTAGCCTCTTTAATTTTTTCTTGGATTTGCGCTATAGTGTTCTTCTCAGTAACATCTAAGCCCATATCCTTAGCCTCTTTTAATAGGTCTGCTTTTTTTGCCATTATATAATCCTTTCTGTGGTCTTAACGTACACTTTTTTGTGCACTCCCATCATTGATTTTTTAATTATCTGCTATTTCTACACCCATAGAGCGTGCTGATCCTGCCACGATCTTCTTTGCACCCTCTAAGTCAATAGCGTTTAGCTGTTCAATTTTAGCATTAGCTATTTCTTCAAGTTGAGCTTGGGTGAGCTTACCAACTTTTTCAGTATGTGGCTTACCACTACCCTTTTTGATCCCAGCTTTAGCTCGTATCATGTCATCCACGGGCTCACCTAAAGATTTCCAGGTAAAAGTCCTGTCTTCATACACCTGAATATGTACAATCACGTCTTTACCCATTAGGTCTTTGGTTGCTTCGTTAAATGGATTAATAAAATCCATCATATTTAAACCCCATTGTCCAAGAGTGGATCCAACAGGAGGACCAGCCGTTGCCCGGCCAGCCGGAATACGCAACTTCAAGTTGCCGCTAACTTTTTTTGCCATAAAAACTTTACCTCTATAACTTTATAATTTACTTTTTAATAGTTTATGTGCGTAACTGGTTTATTTTATCATAAATGTTACGAAAAATAAAGGGGTCTATACCTTCTTAACCTGTAAGGCATCTAGTTCTACTGGCGTATCACGGCCAAACATACTCACTAGCACCTTAATCTTCCCTTTTTGAGTATCTATTTCGCTAACTGAACCATCAAAACCTTTAAAAGGGCCATCTGTAATACTGACAACTTCGCCCACCACAAGATTAATACTATGCTTAGGATCTTCTACTCCCATGCGTTTACGTATTTTAGCTATCTCTTTTTCCGACACAGGTGTAGGCTCTGTAGTGGTACCAACAAAGCCGGTTACTCCTGGTGTATTTCTAACTATATACCAGGTCTCGTCAGTAAGCTCCATCTCAACCAAGACATATCCCTGGAATATTTTCTTTTCAACAACCTTACGCTTACCATTTTTAATTTCAATTTGTTTTTCCTTAGGCACTATGACGTCAAAAATTTTATCTGCAATATCCACGTTGTTAATGCGCTGCTCTATGCTGTCTGCTACTTTTTCCTCATAGCCACTATAAGTATGAATTGCATACCATTGGCGTGACGAATCATAGCGTGTTTTACCTTTTCCCATATATGTTTACCTCGCTAAAATTAAATTAAATAACTCTTGAAATACAATGTCTATAAGTAGAATCACTACCGAAAAGAACGCCGTGAATAAAATAACGGCAATGGTAAGGCTCCAAGTTGCCTTGCGGTTTGGCCATTGAACTTTTTTTAGTTCGCGCCATGATTCTTTAAAGTAATGATTAAGCCGCTCCAGCAACCCTTTCTTTGGCCTCTCCCTCTTTGGATTAGCCGGTTGCTTTGCTTCAGGCTTACCAACAGCCGGTTGAACTTTTTTAGTACTGATTGGCTTATCAACAACGGTTGTGTCTGTGCTCTTTTTCACAGTTACGGTTGTTTTATTACTTCTCTTTGCAGAACTTTTTGCTTTATTCTTCTTATTGGACATAAATTCTCCCAATTAAAATAGTCTGCTATGCAGACTGTCAAGCTTATTATACCACTAAGGTGTAGTTATGTATAGAACTTTTGTATTTAATAACAGTGAGGGTGAATGAAGTAGG
>CAYFUI010000004.1:0-32459 GCA_964346445.1 uncultured Candidatus Saccharibacteria bacterium
CACCATCACTATGCAGCATGCTTTTTGGCTCTTTTTCTGTCGTTCACATCCAAATATAGCTTACGTAAACGTAAACTTTTCGGCGTAACCTCTAATAATTCGTCATCATTGAGAAAGTCTATAGCCTGCTCAAGGCTCATATCTGTAAAAGGTGTTAATTGCACCGTACCATCCGATGACTTTGAGCGCATATTAGTTAAGTGCTTAGCTTTACAAACGTTTATCTCTAAATCCTCTTGTCTGTTTGAAAGGCCCACAATCATTCCGGCGTAAACTTCAGTGCCCGGTCCAACAAACAGCTCGCCCCTAGCCTCTGCTGTCTGCAGCGCATACGGCGTAGTTGTTCCTGGCTCAAAAGCAATTAAAGCACCACCACGTGTATCTTGCAGTTTAGGACCAAGCGGTTGATAACTATCAAATAAAGAATTCATAATTACTGTTCCCTTTGTGGCCGTTAGTAAAATATTTCTTAGACCAATAAGGGCACGTGTGGAAATTTTATACACCTGGACCACATCTCCTGTAGCCGCAGTTTCTTGTTTAACTAATGTAGCCTGTCGCTTGCCTAGCTCCTGACTGATGGCACCTATATATTCAGCGGGAGCCTCTAGGGTTAGCTCTTCTACGGGCTCCTGCTTAAGGCCATCTTTTTCTAATAAAACTACTTGTGGGCGTCCAACTTCTAGCTCAAAACCCTCACGACGGAGTGCTTCTATTAAGACAGAGAGGTGCAATTCCCCTCGGCCTGAAACTACAAAACCTAGCCCCTCCTCTTTTACCTGCAGCGCCACATTAGTTTCAAGCTCTTTTTGCAGCCGCTCATTTATTTGCCGGCTGGTCGTGAACTCACCTTCCCTTCCCTTCATCGGGCTTGTATTTGGACCTATATACATGCTTAGTGTTGGCGCTTCAAGAGTTAAAACTGGCAACGGGTCAGGGTCTGTGGGCGATGAAATAGTATCACCAATATGGGCCTCAGCTAAGCCGGTAACGGCTACAATATCACCAGCCCCTGCCTGTTCTACCTCTTCTTTTTCTAAACCCCTAAATACAAAAAGCTTGTCTATCTTAGTTTTAATAATATCTTCCTGGTTTTTTATAAGAGCAACTGGCAAATTTTTAGACAAAATACCCCTATTAATCCTCCCAATAGCGTATTTCCCTAAAAACGAATCATATTGAAGAGCGGTAATTAACATTTGCGGCTGTCCGCTGCTGACATTAGGGGCGGGAATTTCCGAAATAATGGCTTCAAATATAGGCTCTAAGCTAGCTGCGTTACCGAGTGCACTTTGACTAGGCGCCTCACCCCACGCTTTACCATCACGCCCCACGCTGTAATAGGTTTTATACTTTAGCTGGTCTTCGTCTATCGCCAGTTCAAGGAAGAGGTCTGCTACTTCGTCCTCTACGGCTGCAATTCGGGCAAATGGTTTGTCTACTTTATTTACTACCACTATTGGCTTTAAGCCTAGTTCTAGCGCCTTAGTTAAGACAAACTTGGTTTGAGGCATTGGCCCCTCAGCCGCATCAACAATTAAAATAACACCATCAGCCATATTAAGAGTCCGTTCAACCTCTCCTGAGAAGTCGGCATGTCCAGGCGTATCAATTATATTAATTTTATAATCTTTATAGTGAACGGCAGTTTGCTTTGCAGTAATCGTAATGCCACGCTCGCTTTCCTGGTCGCCACTATCCATTATTAAAGACTGGCTCATTTCTGCTTGGTTTTGTCTAAAAGTATTACTTTGCTTTAGCAGCCCATCTACCATGGTGGTTTTACCATGGTCAACATGGGCGATAATGGCAACGTTTCTAATTAAATTGGGATCTTTCACCAGTTTTTCTCTTTTCTATTTAGCTTTTTCAATAAAAAAACTGGACTAAGCCAGCTTTCTCTATCTAAACCTTTATATTAAATTATATAAATAATTATACACCTTATGTCATTAATTGTCAAATGTCTACTTTATAGGATTGACTTTATAACAATTTAGTGAGATAATATTGTTATTAGTTTTAGCATGTTGCAAAACTAAAGCTCTTGTCAGAAAGTAGGACAACGATGTTCGCAGCCCTTAATCAGAAATGGAAAAGCTACCGTCGAACAAAGCAAGAAAAGCAGTTGATCATAAAAGCTGAGGCTTTAACACGCGAAGTGGACAACTTCTTAGTGAGTGCTCACAGCGGCTATGCAGCAATTTACCGCTGGGTTGAAGCCATGCCAGGCTTTAGTGCCGGTTATGTCACAGCTATCCAAAAGGAAATTGCTCAGGCACTACAAGCTGTAATGCGTAATGCCGTGTTAAGTGACGCCTTGGTTGAACTGGCCAAGCAAAGTGGTATAGAGGATGCACAAGACATCCTGCGCACCAAAACTGCTTGGACCAACGCTCAGGTGGGCGGCAAGTACGCAGCTAAATTCCTCACGACCAAAGGAGTACGCAAAGAATGCATCAATCCAATAATTACAAGGAGTGTTGAAGCCTATCGCCTATGAAATTTCTGAACAATACGGAGCGGGAGCTAGCCACGGCTAGCTCCCTTTCAACTTTAAAGGTTGAATTTTACATTAAGTAGAGTATAATTTACCTAGTAACACCCTTAAGAGCGCGCTTAGCTCAGTTGGCTAGAGCATCTCGTTTACACCGAGAGGGTCGGGGGTTCGAGTCCCTCAGCGCGCACCATAACAGACTGCAAACGCAGTCTTTTTGCTTTATTGACGATAATATGTTAAAATATATTACATTATGAGCAGGTAGCTCATAAGAACCTGAAGAAATGAGAGACGAATGCGACCTGATGTCTATATCACCGCCGCAAATGGTGACAAGACTAAACTAGAACAAGACCCTACCTGGATCGAGAATTATGACCAAACACCGCGACACAGGCTGACCAAAAAACCCATTCCACCTGATCCGAAGAAGCCTCACTTGGTGCAAACCACTCGGTACCTCATACCGAACACCCTACAGGGTAGGTGCCTAAAGGCCTATCTAGTAAGCGAAGAGCGGGGTACCAGCCGTGTTGGCAAGGTTATCATACCCACTTCACCAGATGGAGAGCGCTTGCGGGTGCGAGAAGTAGTGCCCGCTATTGACGATGCGCGACACCCATTGTCACCACAAATGCGCTTTGCCCAGCTCGGTATCGTGGGTTTAGGCAGAGTACCTAACTCGTCACGAGTTCAAGTGGCAGTGCAATCGTACAAGGTGACGCGCCGTCGTGGCGACACAGCTCATGTCTACCTTGAGAGGTATGCGCACTTTTGGCGACTATCACTAGACCCAACTGTTACGCTAAACCAGGAGCCATTTGGCAACTGGGGTGAAGCAATTGCTGCCGGTCTTGACCGGTGGAACAATAAGTGCGAGGAAAAACCTTGCCCGTTCCACTACGCTGTCTCCTTCTAAAGGAAAAGCCCGTGTCCATCTAGATGGACACGGGCCTATTTTTTTCAATTTAAACCATTTTGGTGCGCACGAGAAGACTTGAACTTCCACAAGCCGAAGCTCACTAGCACCTCAAGCTAGCGCGTCTACCAATTCCGCCACGCGCGCATAAACTGGCTTACTCTATCAATATACAAGCTCTATGGTGTTTTGTAAACTGAGCGCGTTCCAGTTGTCCAATAAAGGAGGTCTGAGTAACGACTAATTGGCGAAACAAACTTTACCTCATCACTAAACGAGCGCGTACTAGGAAGATTTACGTAATTAGCGCTAGTGCGATAGAGCCCAACGGCTGGAGCGTCCTCTAGCCAACGGGAGGCAAACCGTGAATATTTAGCACTCCTCAAGGCTGGGTCGCGTTTATTGCGGGCTGTACTTAATGCGTCGTCCGCAATTTCATTTTTATAATTAGAAAAGTTTAAGCCATTCTTGGAAGCTTGACTAGAGTGCCAGTAGGCGTATACATCTGAGTCGGCGCCAATGTTAATTTTGTTTACTAACATATCAAAATCGCGTGGTTGCAGTGTATTTTGCACCGCGCCCTGCTCCAAGCTATCCAGGTCTAAAATTTGTAAATCGGTTTTAATGCCAAAACCGTTAAGTTGTCTAATTACCTCATCGGCGGCCACCTCTAGTTCAGCACTTTTTATGACGGCTAGCTTAAAGCGGAGCTCCTCTTCACCCTTCTTCCAGCTACCATCATCTTGCTGCTTCCAACCCAGTTCATCTAAATAAGCTTTTGCTAGTGCTGGGTCATGCTTTGGTTTTTCCAGATTGGCTGGGTCCACAAACGTGGGCAAATACATTTCTTCTAGTTGACCGTTGCCAACTCTTTTTTGGAGCTCATTGGTGTCTAAGGCAAAGCGTAGCGCTTGTCGCAACTTAACCTCTTTTAAGCTTTCTGCTTGAGTATTAAAAAGGAGATATACCCCACCCTGCGTTGGTACAGCCCGGACATTATACTTTGTCGCATCCACCTTAGCTAGTTGTGAAGGAAGGATGTCTGCCATACCGTTTACTTCCTTGTTGTTTAAGGCAGCTAATAAACTTTCGGGCGTGTCATAAACTAATAATTGGAACCGTGAGATGCGGGGCTTACCACGATAATAGTTGTCGTTTCTAGCAAGATGGACTGCTTGCTGACTGCCGCCTACCGTATCGCCATCTTGAATAAACTTAAAGGTGAAGGGTCCACTGCCAACCGGCTCTTCGCTAAAAGGACTATCCTTTAGCTCGCTAGCGGGCACCTCCTTTAAAAGATGTTCTGGCAAAATGGGAAAATTCAAGTAGTTGACAAAAGGTGCATATGGGCTGTTTAATTTTAGTTCTACATTAAACTCCCCAACCTCTTTTACCTCAACCCCCTCCCATACGCTGCTTGTTCCAGCTTTAACTTCTGGGTTTTTTAATAAATTAATAGTAAAAACCAAATCTTTAGCAGTCATTGGTATACCGTCCTGCCATTCAATGTCCTCACGTAGCGCCATTTTGTAGACAGTTTCTGACTCATCTATAGTCAGGTCATCAAGGGCATCGTAGCCTAAAACGCCACTGGTGTCGTAGCTCATTGGTTGTGAAAAAATGAGTTTACTTAGGGCTTGTTCAGCACTAGTGGAGGCAAAGAGTGGGTTCATGGTGGTAACAGGCCCTAAGACCCCCTCCACGTAAACAGAGTCGTTAGCTGGTGCAGTAGTTGTATAGCTGTTGCGGTATAAAAGAAGTTGCACACCAACTAATATTATTAAAAAACCAACTAGCATAAACCACAGTGTGATCTGCCTTCTGGCATCGCCCACACTTGTCCAGCGCCTAACAATAAACTTGTGGGCATGGGAAGCCCCTTTAGACTCGGCTTTTTTTAAACGCCTAGATAGCTCTTTACTATCCAAGCTTGGCCTTACCGCAAGACCCCATTTCTGATTTTTTTGGTTACGTTGTTTTTTGCCCATAAAAAGCTTTAACTACCTAGAACAAGCGCAGCCAAGATAGAACCGACAAAAATAACGGCCATTATAACAGTTAGGTCAAAAAGGTTTTTGTCAAAACCACGCCGCGTTGTATACAGTTCTCCTGAAGCGCCAAAGCCGGCACCAAGCGTAGCACCACGTTGTTGTAGCAAAATAGCTATTACTAGAATAATTGCCGAACCAACTGTTATAAATTGTAAAATACCATTAATATCCATTATTTCTCCGTTTCAATTATATAAGATTTATCATAAGATGTGCTCACTATATAGTTAACTAGTCCTAAAATTAACCCAGCCACTATAGAATGCTTAAATGTCATGTGCAACCCTCCTGGCGCCAGTAATAGTGTGTAGTACACTAAAACACCATTAACTATTAGCGTGAATAACCCTAAAGTAACTAATATAAGCGGAAAAGACAAGGCTATAAGGAAGGGTTTAATAAATTCATTTGCTATGGAAAATATTAAGCCTGCTACCAAGAAAGCCGCTATGCCAGCCGTTGGTTCTACGTTATCATAGCCGGTACCTAGGAGCCTTATAGAGATCCAAATTCCAAACGAGTTAAAAAGCCATCTAACCACAAAGGCTTTGATGCTTTTTTTGCCTAAATACTGCTTAACTACTACCTGTTTCATTATCTTTTTATTATACCACTTACCGCTGTTTACCAAAAATTATTATCGAAAAGTTTCTACTTTAGCTGTTCTTTTATAAGTTTAGCTTTTGCTTTACCTACAACCAGGCTTATTTGCTCACCACTGGCGGCCGCTACGCCCTTAACACTCCCAAATTGACGTAAAAGCTTTTGTCTGGTTTTCGGACCGATGCCCGGTATCTCTTCTAAAGCATTTCTCGTTTGGCCGCTTCTTTTTAATGTGGTGTGGTAACTAATAGCAAAACGGTGCGATTCATCCCTGATACGCTGAAACAGTTGAACTACATCCTGATACTGGCTGTCTGTTTGGCCGGCACTCAAGTTTTTGGCATGACTACCAAGACCACCCTTGCCAACATGTAAGTTTAATACTAAAAAATCACCCTCTCTCAATACTGAAACGCCCTTTTGAGGCTGTTTTAATAAATTAATTAAATACGAGGTATCAATATTAGAAAGCTCATCATGCACCATGATTAGCTCATCATTTTTGGCCATACTAACAAGTGGTATATTTATATTTAAATCCTTAAGCACAGTGGCAGCAGCTCCTAGCTGCCCTTTACCGCCATCGATTAAAATAAGGTTTGGTGGCGGCGCGTTTTTATTTCTACCGGTAAAACGCCTCGTCATGACTTCTTTCATATTTTGATAGTCATCGTTTCGCTGGCTATACATTTTATATTTGCGATACTCCGCCCTATTGCTTACACCATTCGTAAAAACAACTTGGGAAGCCACGACATCTTTACCACTCATGTGTGATATGTCGTAACCTTCTATGCGGAAAGGTTCTTTCTTTAAGTTAAAAAGTTGCACAATTTGTCTTAAGGCCCGGTCCTTACTAATGCTAATAGCTTCGCTATCACTAAATGAGATTCTTCTTTTTAATTGATTCAACTGAAATAAGCGATTACGAAAAAAAGCTGCTTTTTCATAATCCTGGTCCATAGCCGCAATTTTCATTAAGTTCTCGTATTCTTTAATTATAGCCGTACGGTTACCTTTTATATAGCTAATTAATTGCTTTAAATTATTTTTGTATTCCGAAGAAGTTAAGCCCACGGGCTCTAGTCCAATATGCGCGTCTAAGCTGGGACGCACGCCTGCTTTTGGTGCTTTAACATAATAAGGAAAAGCCCTCCTAAGGTAGCGCATAGCCTGCCTAACCGGTGGTGCATTATAATATGGACCAAAATAATCGGCCCCATCGTCGGCTGGGTTACGAGTATAGCTAATGTGGGGCCACTCATCCTTCATATTGATTCTAATATACAACTGAGACTTATCATCGCGTAATAAAATATTATATCGCGGCAGGTAACGCTTCACCATCTCGCTTTCTAGGAAAAGTGCATCAATCTCACTCTCTACCTCAATCCAGTCTAGGTTAGCAATATCATTCACTAAAGCAATAGTTTTATTATCAAAATCTTTATTAGTTTGAAAATATTGCCGTACACGGTTACGTAGAACGGCCGCTTTACCAATGTATATAATTTGATCCTGACTATCCTTGAAGAAATAGACACCTGGCGCACGAGGTAAAGTTTTTACTTTTTCTTTAACTGGATTAACTGACATACTCTTTAATTATAACACCTTAGGCATTTGACTAAATACACAAAAATTAGTATAGTAAGATGAAAGTTTATGTCACCGCAACACGATTCAAACATAAATATTATAAGCTACAACCTGTACCACAATAATGCCAGCCATGAATTACATGCACTCGCAGAGGAATACAATGTAGATATTTTTTGCTTGCAAGAGACTAATATAGACTCTTTGCTACCGACCATTGGTGATTTAAAGTTAGCCGGCACCACGGACAAAAGCCGGTTAGACCTAGCTATTTACTACAATCCAAAGAAATTTAGGCTTAAGGAGACCAAGGCTTTTATTTTAGAGCGCTCCGCCCACGACCTACTTATGTCACCGGATAACCAGCGGCTACTAGCAGCCAAGCTTATCAGCAAGCATACCAACAAACCCTTAATAGTTGCCAGCTTTCATGGTGCGCCATTAACGGATATTAACCGTAAACGGAAAAGGCAAATACGCGAAGCCCATACACTACTAAGAGAGTTTGGCAATGATGAGGCTATTATTATGACAGGTGATTACAATTACCCTTTTTTCAAAAAGAAATTGGAAAAAATAATTGGGCTTCAGGGTTACGAAATGGCCCTCAGCGATAAATTTACCTACGCTAGGGCCATACCGGGACGTTATGATTTTGTTACTTATTCCGATGCTATAATTAACGAAGTTAAAACGTTACCGCGTGGACTATCTGACCACCGTGCCATTTTGATAAAAGCTACGGACCTTTAAACGCCTATTGACTAGATTCGTCAGCGCTGCTGGCAGCCTCTTCTTCGCTTGCACCCTGCTCACTTTCGACATCTTCCACGTCTGCGCCATCACCAGCTGCCGCGGCATTAGCCGCCTCAAGGGCACTTGGCTCGTAAACATTAGCCACGACTAACTCTAGGTCTTGCTCGACATCCGCATACTCCACACCTTCTGGTAATTTAATGTCGGCGACGGTTATCTTACTCTCCTCATCCTCTAGCGTGCTACCATCTACACTAAGTGACTCTGGTAGGTCGGCAGGTAAAGCCTTAATATTTATCTTATCAATAGCTTGTAAAATAACTAGACCAGCTTTTTCAGCCTGGCTATCACTTAAGCCAACAATTTGAATTTCTACCTCTGTTTCAAGCATCTCATCTTGCCTGATACCTTGCATGGCTAGGTGCTTAATAGAATGCTTCACAGGGTCAATGTCTAGTGTTTTAATGATTACTAACTGCTTTTTGCCGTTTAGCTCAACCTGAAAAGGGGTGTGCCGACCAACCTCTTCTACAACCTTTAAAGTTTCAACTTGCTTTGACTGGGTGTTAACACCGGGATTACCGTCACTATAAACTACACTAGGCACCCATCCTAATGCACGCAGCTTTCTAAGCTGCTTACCAGTATCTTTTCTTTCGTCCAATTTAAGAACAATTTTTGCCATTTTCCTCCTTCAGCTATGTGGACTTAATATAATAATTATATCATAAACAAAAATTTGCTATAACTAGATAGCTGTTGTGGTAAACTAGTATAGATGTTAGAAAATTTATATATGCCCCTTACGGCTTTGGCCGCTATCCCCGGGCTCGACTTAGTTAGTCTTATTACAACTGCCGGTTTTATAGCAGTTATTCTAGTTGTATATGCGGAAAGCGGCCTACTAATTGGCTTCTTTCTACCAGGAGACAGCCTCTTATTTACATCGGGTATCTTAATTCACTCTGGTATTTTTAACATAAATATACATCTATTTGTCCTTCTTCTTTTTATTGCTGCGGTACTGGGAGATTCTACTGGCTATTGGTTTGGACGGAAAACTGGTCCTAAAATATTTAAAAAGCCAGACGCCAAAATTTTCAAACAAAGCTATATCCAAAAAGCCCAGGACTTTTACGAAAAGCATGGGGCCAAAACCATAATAATTGCCCGTTTTGTACCAATTGTAAGAACCTTTGCTCCGATTGTAGCGGGCGTTGGTAAAATGGATTATCAAAAATTCTTTACTTATAATATGGTTGGTGGCGCTCTATGGGTTACTCTAATAACATACGCTGGGTTTCACTTGGGCGCACTCTTTGAGAGAATGGGGCTAGACATAGACCAGGTGCTTTTACCAATCATTATTAGCATCATCATTATATCTAGTCTGCCAGCAGTATATGAAATTCTAAAAGAAAAAGATAACCGTGATAATATCAAAAAATTTATCACCGAAAAATGGAACAAGCTTTTTAAAAAGAATAAAGAAGTAAAATAAATACTTAAGCGTACCTAAAAAACGTCTTTTAAACCTATTTTTCTTTAAGCACTTGCTTTAAGTATTTACCGGTAGGAGAACTGGGTACCTTAGAAACTTCTTCTGGGGTGCCATTAGCTATTACACTGCCGCCACCGGCGCCACCTTCTGGCCCCATGTCTATGACATAATCGGCACTCTTAATGACGTCTAAGTTATGCTCAATAACCACCATGGTATTGCCACCGTCAACTAGCTGGTTAAGGATCTTTAGCAGCCGTTTAACGTCAGCACTATGCAAACCAGTGGTCGGCTCGTCTAGTATATATAGTGTCTTACCGGTTGAGCGACGTGATAATTCCGTGGCTAATTTAATACGCTGTGCTTCACCCCCACTGAATGTCGTGGCCGGCTGTCCTAACTTTATATAACCAAGGCCCACATCAACTAAAGTTTTTAATTTATTATAAATGGATGGAATGTTTTCAAAAAAGTTGGCCGCCTGGTCCACAGTCATATCTAGCACCTCGCTGATATCTTTGTCTTTATATTTAATTTCTAATGCCTCACGGTTATAGCGCTTACCTTTACAGACATCACACTTCATATAAACATCGGGTAAAAAGTTCATCTCTATTTTAATTACACCATCACCCTGACAATGCTCACAGCGCCCACCCTTCACATTAAAGCTAAAGCGTCCCGGTTTGTAGCCACGAATATTAGCTTCTGGCGTTCCTGCAAAAAGCTCTCTTATATTAGTAAAGACTCCAGTGTAAGTGGCTGGGTTAGAGCGTGGTGTACGACCAATGGCGCTTTGGTCGATTACAATTACCTTGTCCAGTTTGTCACTGCCAGTTATTTTATCGTGCTTCCCTGGCACCGCCTGGGATCTGTGAAGTTGGGCTTGTAGTTCTTTGGCTAAAATAGCATTCACCAAGGAAGACTTACCGCTGCCACTAACACCGCTAACTACTGTCATCAGACCCAACGGGAAGTCTACCGTTATGTCTTTGAGGTTATTCTCTCTCGCACCGACAACCTGTAATTTTTGACTTTTTTGTACAGGACGTCGTTTTTTTGGCACTTCTATTTTATCGATCCCGGCTAAGTAGCGTCCAGTAATACTACTGGTATCTTTTGCCACCTCCAGCGGGGTGCCTGCGGCGACAATCTCGCCACCCTTAACTCCAGCACCAGGACCAACATCAATTAAATAATCTGCCTGCCGAATAGTGTCTTCATCATGTTCAACCACGATAACCGTATTTCCAAGATCACGCAGGTGCTTCAGGGTGCCAATTAGGCGGTCATTATCGCGCTGGTGTAAACCAATAGACGGCTCATCTAAGACATATAGAACACCTTGTAGCCCAGACCCAATTTGCGTTGCGAGGCGAATTCGCTGGGCTTCGCCACCACTTAAAGTATTAGCCGCCCTCCCTAATTCTAAATAATTGAGGCCGACGTCTTTCATAAATTTCAACCGCGCTACAATTTCTTTAATAATTTGGTGGGCTATAAACTCCTCTGTGTCGGTTAATTTTAGCTGGTTCTCAAACAAATCTAAAGCCTGGTCCACATTTAGCTTTGCTATATCCATAATATTAAAATCATGTACGGTAACTGCTAAAACCACGGGCTTAAGGCGCTTACCATGGCAGGTACTGCAAGGCCGCTCGCGCATGAAACGCTCAATATCTTTGCGCATAAAATCGCTATCTGTTTCACGATGACGCCTTTCCAGATTGGGTATCACACCTTCATAGGTAGCTTCATAGTAACGGCCATTTCCTAACTCAATACTATACTTATCACCACCGGTACCATACAGTATTTGGTTGATAGCAGTTTCTGGTAAGTCTTTGACTGGCACCTTAGTGCTAAATCCATGCTTTTTGGCGACTGCTTGAAGGCGTTTCATATACCAAGAATCACTGTTTACCCTATTATATGGGCGAATAGCACCTTCGCTGATTGTTAAATTAGGGTTAAAAACTAGTTCAGGATCGATCTCCAGGCGATAGCCTAGCCCAGTACATACCGGACAGGCACCCTGCGGTGAGTTAAAACTAAACAGTCTAGGTTCAAGTTCTGGTATTTCTATATCGGGGTTATCTAAAGATACATAACGTTGGCTCATAATTTTCATCTCATCTGTGTCGGGAAATAATACCCCAACTAGGCCATCAGATAGGTCTAAGGCCTGCTCGGTGCTTTGCGCCACCCTGCCGCGCATGTCGGGTGCTATGACCACCCGGTCAACGACCAACTCTATAGTGTGACGTTCGGTCTTTTTCAATTTTGGAAATTCATCTAAAGAATAGATAGTCCCATCAACCCTGACCCTAGCAAAGCCAAGGCGCTTATAGTGCTCAGGAATATGAAGAAATTCACCTTTTTTATCTTTAGCAATAGGCGCTAGGATAATTAACCTCGACCCTTCAGGGGAGCGCATTATTTCATCTATAATATCGTCTTTTGTCCGCCGCGTAACCGGCCTACCTGTTATCGGGTCATGAGGTATCCCAATACGCGCAAATAGGAGACGTAAATAATCGTAAATCTCTGTAACGGTGGCTACGGTGGAGCGTGGGTTACGACTGGTAGACTTTTGGTCTATGGAAATGGCCGGACTTAAGCCATTTATCTGGTCTACATCTGGCTTGTCTATGGTACCAAGAAATTGTCGGGCATAGCTAGACAAACTTTCTACATATCGTCGTTGCCCTTCCGCATAGATTGTGTCAAATGCTAAAGAAGACTTACCACTCCCAGAGAGCCCAGTTATTACTACCAATTTATCCCTAGGAATATCTACATTAATATCCTTAAGGTTGTTTTCTCGTGCCCCTTGAACTGATATATTTCCTGCCATAATTCAAGGGTTAATTATACACTTTTTTGATTAGAAAGTCCATACCACTAGCACCCACTCATTCCTCCGCACTAACCCAAGGGCTTCATTAATCAAGCAGGTGCTAGGTTTTTAAACTGGTAATGTTTGACATAACAGCTTATATATATTATTATATAAGTTAATGTTACAAAAACTAGTTCATAAAACACCAGCAACCTTAGTGATGGCCAGTTTAACTATTTTAAATGGCATCATCTTTAGCTTAGTTTGGGGGCATAACTATAACCAGCAGGTGCTAGCACACTTTGGCTACGGCTTACCAGCACTACAAGCTGGTAATTTTACCAGTATGATAACTGGGGTCTTTTTTGCTACCCCCCTATGGGTCTACCTTGTAGTTATGCCAACATTTTTATTAGGGGCTTTTTTTGTTGAATACACCAAAGGCACTAAGAAAATGTTAATCAATTTTTTTAGTGGACAAGTTATCAGTGTTTTAGCCGTATCTTTAATATTAATTATTGGTGATTATTTTCATGTTGGCTGGGCTCTTGGTCTATCTAAAGAGCTAGATGTTGGTTTGTCAAACGGTGCGTTAGCGTTAATTGGCATAAGCACCGCCCTCTTACCTCTCTACTGGCGCTTCAGGCTACGTTTGGTTATTTTCATTTCACTTCTTGCCATGGTATTGTTTTCTGCAGAAATATCAGACCTGACGCATTTTAGCGGCTTCTTGTTTGGCCTAGCTATTGGGCCAATTGTAGCAGCACGTCCATACGGAAGGGTTCAATTCTTTAAGCCCACTGTGGTAAACCAACGCTCCTTTACGGCCATTCTATTGCTATTTTATGCCATAACTCACTTTGTAACCTTAGCCATACCAGGCAAAGGTGGCCTACTGGCATTTGGGCAGCCAGCTAATGATATTAGCTTTATTACAAGCACAACAATCGTGCTTATTGCCCTCTTATTCTCTTATGGGTTAGCTCAGGGGCGCAAGATAGCATGGCTCCTGACCACACCATTAGCTTTGGTGTTACTTTATTTAGACAGTCTAAATATGCTAATTGCACCTACCGGGTTAAATATATTTAAGTTTTTCTATATGGCACTAATATTTATCAGCTTGGTGCTTTTTAGGAAAAGCTTCACTGCTAAGACCGACACTAACCTCTTTAGGCAGACTCTCAAAAAGCTTACCATAGGGGCCATGCTTATTTTTATCCTTAATGTAACCATTATCATGGGGCTACGAAATAGCTTTACGCCGGTACCCACTTTAGGGCAAGCCAGTCACGAAGCACTCCTTAGGGTAGTTAATGTTTCAACGGGCCAGTTTACACCAAATACCCGAACTACCACCTTCACTTTAGCACTGGTAGACGACATCTGGTTAGTTTATTTCTTATTTGCGCTTTTATTAATAGTGATCACCGCCTCAATAGAGCCCACTACTGGCAACAAGAAGTTGTATCTGGAGTTATTGCAAAAATGGGGTGGTAACAATATCTCTTGGATGGGTACTTGGGATAACTTAAATTATTTTACAAATAGCAGCCAAACGGCCATTTTGGCATATAAGCGTGAAGGTAGTGTGGCGATTGTACTCGGGGATCCCGTAGGCTCAAGGCAAACTGCCCAAAAATTACTTTTATCCTTCAATGAAGACTGCACCAGGCAAGGCTTAATCGTAAGCTATTTCTCGTGCAGTGCGTGGGTTATGCGTTTTCTAGAAAAGCATGGTTTTAAGCACGCACAAGTTGCCGAAGACACCATTGTACCTCTAGGCAACCTGGAATTTACCGGAAAAGCTTGGCAGTCTGTCCGCAGCAGCCTCAATAAAGCCGCTAAAGAAAAAATAAAGATGCAAGTTATAGCATATGCAGAAGCACCATTTAGCATTAAAGACCAGCTACAAATCATAGAAAACAGCTGGGTTAGCGACAAATCTTTACCAGAGATGGGCTTCACCTTAGGTAATTTAAAAGAAGCTAAGGACGAAGCAGTGCGGATGCATATTGCAATAGATGAAGAAGGTAATATACATGGAATGACTAGTTGGCTGCCGGTGTACGAAAAGGGCGGCAGCATTAAGGGTTGGACCTTAGATATAATGCAACGACGCCTAGATGAAGCCACGATGCCTGGAGTGATGGAGTTTTTAATTGCAAGTAGTGCACAAAAATTCAAAGAAGAAGGGTATCAATACATTAGCCTTTCAGGGGCGCCCCTTTCTTTAACCGGTGAACCCGAAAACCTCATTGAAAAAGTTATGCAATGGGCGGCAGTTAAGTTTGAGCCATACTATGGCTTTGCTTCTTTGCATCGTTTTAAAGAGAAGTTCCAGCCGGTCCACGAACCTATGTATTTTTGCTACAAAAATGCCGACCAGTTACCTTTAATAGGTTTAGCAATTGGACGTGCCTACATGAATGATGCAAACTTTAAAGACTTGATTGCTCAGGTATAACGTTTTCTGCCCATAGCTTTAACTCTTCCATGACAAACTCCTGGTCAGGGCTAAGGTCTTGTTTACTTAAGCCTTGCAAAGCTTTAATAAACCCTGGAAGCTGTTCGTTAATTCGCTTACTCCGCCACTCTTCCCAGGCAACTCCCTCGCTTTCGCTCAAACTCTTGGGGAAGTTACGTGCTTTATAATGCAGCAATAACGGGGCTAGCCGTTCATCAACAAAAGGTGGGTTAAGGTCCGCTAGTTGGTTAAGATCAGCCTGCTGCACCTTCGCTACTAAAAGCCTGTCCTTATCTAACAAGAAACCATCATAGAGTTGACCTTCTGGGTGTTTGCTTGGCGCAAAGTCTGGTCGCTGTTCAAAAATTGTTCGTATTTTTTCGGCAAAAGCAGGGTTTTGGAGGAGTATATTTTGATGCTCAGCTACAACATTTGGACTTAACGAAATGTTTTCCCAACTACTGTCTTCCATGACTACTAATGGCGCCACGGCCGGTGAGCGGTTATATTGCAGCTCTTTTACGGGTAATGGCGCAAAATCCTCTTTCTTTCTTTCTTCGTAAGGAGCATATAAAATTTCTGCTAACTCCTGCTCACTCTTGTTAAGAAAAGGCGTGGGATTATGGCGTAGGTCGTATACAACCACATTATTATTCTTACCGCTTGTTAAAGGAAAGGCAATGCTTGTATGTTGATGGGCCGAAGGATAGCGCCCTGTCGAGTAAACAAAGGGCTGCTTATGCTCTAAATTAACTAACTTTTGCACGGCTTTTTTATCACGCATTTTAAAAAGATATTGAAATATTTTAGGCTGCTTCTCTTTAATTAGCCGTGCAATAGCTATTAACGCCTCAACATCACTAAGTGCGTCGTGCGCTTTAAAATGGTCTAAGTCATTTTCTTTAGTTAAGAGCTCTAGGCGGTTAGTTGGCTGCCCTTTGTCGCCTACAGGCCATTTTATACCCGCTGGCCGAAGAGCTCTTGTCATGCGGACAACATCTAATAAATCCCAACGTGAACGGCCATCTCGCCAACTCCATTCATAAGGATCATGAAAATTCCGCCAAAATAGATGTCTAATAAATTCATCATCAAAACGTATATTATTAAAACCAATCGTAACAGTCTCTGGAGTAAAAACTTCTTCTTGTAATAATTTTGCAAATTGTGCTTCGGTATACCCCTCATCTAGTGTTTTTTGTGGCGCAATCCCAGTCACCATTAATGCTTGTGGCGAAGGCAAAATGTCGTTATTTAACTGCACTAAGACATTTAAGGGCTCACCGATAGGCTTGAGGTTTTCATCGGTTCTAATGCCAGCGAATTGCATTACCCGGTGCTCACGTGGGTTAAGACCACTCGTCTCTAAGTCATAAAAAAAATAAGTTTTCGACACTAGTTCTCCAATAGCGTAAATTTATTGCCAGATATTTTAATAAGACTGTCGCTTGTTGCCCCCTGGCGCCTGAGCTCATGTTCTATACCAAACCGCCTCATGATGTCTCTTAGCCGGTTAACCCCTTCAGCGTTATTAAAGTCAGTCCGGCGCCCAAACTTTTCAATCTTCGGCCCAGTAACTTTAAATATAATTTCGCCATGCTCATTGGCGGGCTGCCTTTCTACCTGCCAGGCTGAATCTTTTTCGCGACTACCCAGACTAATCACCGGCACACTACTTTGACTAGCATCATTCTCAGCCTCTAAAGCCAGCTGTGCTTCACGATATGCTTTAACCTCTTTGTTTAGTGCCCGTAGAGCCTGCTTAAGACCAGTTTTGGCTGGTGCGGAAATTGGCACTATGATGGCATTAGGCGCCACCGCTCGCAGTTCATCTATTTGCATTTTTAAAATTTCCTCATCTAGCCCTTCAGTCTTGGTGATTGCAATAACTTCTGGTCGGTTCGTTAAATCTACTTTATACTTAGCCAGCTCAGTCCGTATAGTCTTATAATCTTGAGCAATGTCATTGCTATACGCATCTATTAAGTGAAGTAAGACGGCGGTACGCTCTATATGGCGTAAAAAAGTACCACCTAACCCCTTACCTTCACTAGCTCCCTCTATTAAACCAGGTATGTCCGCTATTAATATGTCGTCGTTATCGATATTGGCCACCCCTAGATTGGGGGTAATAGTGGTAAAGGCGTAATTAGCTATTTCTGGCTTAGCATTACTAACAACACTAAGGAAGGTGCTTTTGCCTGCATTTGGCAATCCTAATAACCCAACATCAGCTAATAGCTTGAGTTCTAGTTCAGCCTCGTATGACTCTCCCGGCTCGCCTTTTTCGGCAATGCGCGGTGCTTGGCGTACTGATGATTTAAAGTGAGCGTTGCCAAAACCACCATCACCTCCAATAGCAATAATCTCTCTTTGTCCGTCATGCTTAAGATCTGCTACAACTTCATCACCACGCTTAATCAGCGTACCTACTGGCACCTTGACCTCCAGGTCTTGGCCGCTTTTGCCACGCTTGTTGCGCTTGGAGCCATTTTCTCCATTTTGCGCTTTAAGTTCTGGTTTATACCTAAAATCAACCAACGTGTTTAAATCGTCAGTTGCAACGAATACCACATCACCACCTCGACCACCGTCACCACCGTCTGGGCCGCCCCTGTCTACATAAATCTCATGCCGAAAGCTGACGGCACCATCGCCACCCTTACCGGCCATCACTATAACCTTAGCTGTATCTACAAACATATTACAATCATATCAAATACGCCCCTGTAATTATAGGGGCGTATTAGAATCTAAGTAAATTATGTGGTTTAGTTTAATGGATGAAAGTCCACCTTTTTTGCGCATCGGCGATAGTGGTAGTAGCGGTACCGACACGGTTCCAGCCAGCTAGTCCGTTCATATCTGAATAAGTGACAGTGCCATTTGCATAGTCAACACTTTCAATGTAACCTACGTGTCCGTAGCGGCTACCACCGGTAGTTTGAAAGATTGCGCCAGCTGCTGGGCTGTTATTCACTAAATAACCATTAGAACGTGCCGCACCTGCCCATGTGTTTGCATTCCCCCAGAAGCTACCAACCGGCCGGCCAGCTTGAGCACGGCGCTCATAGGCATACCAAGTACACCAACCGCGTGCATATTTGTTGCCCACAGAGCCGCCACGAAAGGCCCGAGTGGTCACTGAACCACGGTTATTGCTGGTACTTGTTCGTGCCTGTACTCGTGGGGATGGTGGCACATAACCTGGACGCTCCTCTTCAGGTAGTTCTGCACTAGGTAAAATAATCGATTCTCCCTCTTGGATACCAGTAAGTTCTAAGTCGTTATACAACACTAAACGGTCTTCAGAGACTTTATATTTCTCAGCAATAGAAGCAACGGTATCTCCAGGCTTTACTGTATAGGATACGCCACTGGTTGGTAATATTTTAAGAACCTTACCCTCTTCTAGCGCATCGTCGGTTAGGTTATTTGCCCATTTAATAGTTTCTGGCGTAATACCATAATGCGAAGCCAAGCTAGTTACAGTATCATCGGCCTCTACAACGTGTTCAGTTACACTACGCTGCTCGACAGGAGCTGAGACCGCTTGGGGCGCCTCAGGGGCCGCCGTGTCACTAAGACTTGCCACAGGCATCTCTTCAGTTATCTGGGCAGATATAGCTAAGTTAGACACATTTGGCGCTACAGATAAATTCGCTGCGGTGGCTATTTCTGAACCAAGCTGTGTAGCTATAGCGTCGCTTGCGATACTACTAGCTTTGTTTTTATTAGGCTCAGTGTCTTGGACATTTGCTACAGCCATGTCTTTCTTGTTGCTACTAATCGTGGCATTAGCACCATAACCGTAACCAACCAAGCTAACAAGAGCCACGAATAGTATCCCGTAAGTTAATATGGATGATTTTTTGATTGATATGTGGTGCACCTTACGGTGCTGAATTTTCTTTCTTGTGACCTGCTTAACAGGATTTTTTTGCCGAGATGAAATGTCTTTCATGGTTGGCTTATTTGAATTACGAATTATTCTTCTCCTGCTACCTGGTTACCCGGTAGCCACTACCATAATGTCTTTCTTCTCGCAGGAACAGAGCGCATTCGACCTTTGATTAATTAATTAATTTATATTCAGAGTAGCGCTCGTACGACACGACTGGCAGGCCCATTTACACTTTATACTCCCACTATGTTGAGTAGCTTTCGTAACAGCTAGTTTAGATAAACTGCAAATGTGCTAAAAGTATTATAGCAGTTGACACTTTTTTTGGCAATGCTTTTTAACATTAGCTTCATGTTCTTCATATGTGTGAGAAAAGTAAGGCCTATCATCATCACCATGGACAAAGAACAAGTAATCTGTTTCGGCAGGGTTAGCAACGGCTTTTAGCGCCCTAATACCAGGGCTGGCTATTGGACCAGGTGGCAAACCTTTGTAGATCCTTGTATTGTATGGATTATCTAATGTGGTGCTGCGTTTTACTCCTAGCTTATCGGCTATATACTGATAGGTGGGGTCACTACCTAAGGGCATGTCTTTTTTCAATCTTAGTAAAAAAACCTGAGCAATCTCTGGTTCATCACCCCCAATTGCCTCTTTTTGGACAATAGAAGCCAGTGTAATCGCCTCATAAAGGCTTAAGCCTTGATCTTGGTAGCTTTTAATTAAATTATTTTTAACCAATTCTTTATAAAATTGGTCAAAAGTTGCTTCTAAAATAGCTTCTACGGTACTGTTACGCTCGAAGTAGTAAGTTTCCCCAAAAATATACCCCTCTAAGTCGGCACTAGCTGGCTTTCCGGCAAAAAGTGGTGATTTATATTGTTTCTTAAGGGCTGCATTGACCTCTTGTTCACTAAAACCAGCGCCTAGTAATACCTTCTTATTCTGCGCTAAGGTAGCTCCTGGCAAGAAAGTTATTACCATATTATCTACCTTCCCTTTTACTAAGTAGTCGGTTATTTGCGGAACATCGTAGGCGGCAGACAAAGTGTAGCTGCCAGCCTGGAGGGAATTCTGCACTCCATGAAATTTAGTGTACAACCTAAATGCCAAGGCGCTCCTTATCACTCCCTCGCTAGCAAGTAAGTTGCCAATTTGAATAGGGGTGGCGCCCGGTTGAATTAATACCGTTTTCTCTGATCCGTCCTTATTGTAAGGCGATAAATTATAATTATACCAAAATAAAAAAACCATTAAGCCTATGATTAGGAGTGCTAAAACTGCACTTATAATGCCCTTTAGTTTCTTTTGTTGGTTATATTTTCTAGTGATGCCCATAATTTACTTCTAAATAATCCTGTAAAATAATAGTGGCGGCCTCGGTGTCAATGTCTGCTTTGGTGTAAGGTTTTTTATATGATTTAAGCCGCTCTTCTGCTAAAACACTAGTTAAAGATTCATCTTGAAAAACTACTTTAGCGCCTATATACTTTAACTTCTTGGCGAAAGCTTGTGAGTATGCCGATTGCGCCGTTAACTCTCCTTGTTGATTGCGCGGTAAACCGACTACAATCACCTTTACGTCATTGCGTAAGGCTATCTCGGCAATGTGCTCAATTTCTTTTCCATCAACCATGATGGTCTCATGTGGGACAGCCAGACATACAGCAGAGTCGCCTAATGCCACCCCTATACGGACCTCTCCCACATCTAGGCCCATAAGATTGATAGCGCTACTCATTACTCTCTTTTTTATTACCGGAAGAGGCGCTGTCTGCCACTTCAAATTGTACTTTTATCTTATCTTCATTCTTTGGCACTTTCGTCACCCAGAAGAAGCTAAATTTCACCTGAACATCACTAACACCATCAGTGGTCATGAGATACTCTCTGACTTCACCAGCCTTCTTACCCTTAGCCTGCTCCTTAACCTCCTCCGCAGTTAGCTTAGGACCAACTTTAGCCTTAGTAATAATTCTTGCCTTATGGCGGCCACCCAGTACAGTATACTCTGTTACTTTTGCTTCATCGGCACCATAGTCATAAACTTTTTGCGGCTGTTTACTGCTTTCAATTTCTTTATTTACTTTCTGCTTCAAGAAGGAGGTCAGCTCGGCACGGGCGACCGCTTTAATAGAATAGGTGGCTTTTATAGTTACAGTACCTTTGCCGTCGGGAGCTTCTTCACCAACCGCTGGTTTAGCAACGATATCCGTTTTTGTTACAGTATAGCTGTCATCAATGGCTACATTTTCATTACCCACACTCGCCAAAAGGGCTTTTTTAGCATCAGCCTCTGATAGTTCGCCAAGCTGCTGTGCAGCATTATTTACATCTGTCTGCGTGACAATTTTAACCTGCTTACTTGAACCGCCAGTCATAGCACTTCCGGCGGCAGTTACACCAGGCACACTTGGTGTATAAGAGCGAGCGCTTAGGTTGTAGGCATCACCAACTTTCACTGCAACTACCGGTACGGTCTGGGATGGATAAATAACACCCCCAGCGCCAATTGAGGCGCCTTCAATAGTCGCTGCTTGAGTGGACACAAAGGTATATTCACCACTAGAAAAACCAGTGCCGGCAGGTATTGTTATGGGCACATTGGTTGCTGTGGTGCGAGTCACCTTCATAGAACCTTTAGCCTTTTCTCCAACTTCTTTGGTGCCACTGGCGCTAAATTCAACGCTCTTTGTGGCGAATTGATTACTCTCGGGGAGAGTGACAGTGCTAGCTTGTAAAATATTTTTCTCAACACTGGTTGCCTCATCTTCACTTAGGGTCACATTTACACTAACTGGCAGCTCATCCGTTTTTGCGGTCACTGTGATGGTGGCCGCAGGCGCAAAAACAAACATCCATACCAGCAAGGCTATCAAGGCAATACCACCCCCTATTGCCCAAAATAATTTAGTCCGAAAGCTATCAAAGTTTGGTACTTTTGGCTTTTTCACAGTAGAGGGCTTAGCGCCACGCTGCTTAGGGTTAATATCATCCTCTAGGTTAATGTCGTCCAAGTCGTTGGCACTAGTACTTTTCTTCTTCTTTCCTTTAGCATTAGCTTTGGACGATTTTGAAGTAGTTTTATCGGCAGTTTTTTCATGCTCGCCAACCGCAATAGTAGAACCATCGATTACCTCATCGTCATCTATGGCAAGCGCCGGAATACTGGCGAGCTCCGGTTTACTTTGCAGGTTTTTTGCAACTGGAATTTGGGCCACGGCAGCTAAACGAGTGAGCGTCTGGTCGTTTGTAATGAGGACAATCTTTTTATGTTCTTTTTTAGCATTTCTTGCGAGCAGTCTTAAATTTACATCACTTTGCAACACGCCAACACGTTTTGGCGGCACTAATGCGATAATTTGCTCTTTAGCGCTTTTTACTTTGCCAATAATGGTGGTTATATCGTCTTCTGCGTCAATGTATATAATATCTTTTGCCATATAATTTTTACGCCTTATACTCTTAATATCTTATTAAACTTATCCCGGACGGTATCTACATCGGTACTACCTACTATGGTATCATAACCAACTCGCAGTAGTCCTAGGGCAGTAATGAAAGTGTGGCCATCTATTTGCCCCGCCTTGTCTTCTATACCCTCTACATCACTTAGTCCAATGTGGTGAACAGCGGGCTTTTTAGTAAAAGGTAGGTTTTTATACCAATTAGAGCCTTTTAGCCCTTTAACCAGCTGCTCTAAGCTGGCTCCCCCACCACATAAAAGAATTTTATTTGGCAAATGGTCTACCGCATCAAACTCACTTAAGGCTAAATCAACACCAGAGAGCCAAACATCCAAAGTAGGGTCAATGGCGGCCTCAATACTCTTTTTTACCGTGGGTTTTATTCTATCTGAATCTAGATTAACTTTAAGCTTCTCGGCGGAGTTAAAAGGAATATCCAAGCCATTAGCAATAGCATTGGTGAAGCTGCGCCCCCCAATACCAAACATTCTTGTACCCTCTACACCACCATCATTGACTACCGCAATGTCGGTAGTGCCACCGCCAACATCTAAAAGGATAGCTGTAAAGTTACTACTAACATCGGCCCCTAGCACCGCCCGGCTAACCGCAAAAGGCTCGGCCGCCACAGCCAACAACTCTAAGTTTAGCTCATCGGCCACCCGCTCTAAAGCACCTATGTGAACCATGGGGGCAAAAGCGGTATAAATTTGCACTGCCACATCGCGCCCCTGAAAACCTATAGGGTTACTTACCTTGTATCCATCAATATGCAAACTAACTAGAGCGCTATTAACTAGCTTTACTTCAACGTCATCATTGCCAGTTTCTAACCCTATCTGCGCCTGTGCTCTTTGCTGTGCCCGGTCTTGCACTTTATCAATGATAAATTCCATCTCAGCTTCATTCAAAGGTTTATCGGGCTGAGGGCGCCTATACCTTATGGTGTTAGTTACCCCTTTAACCAGTTCACCAGCTATTCCAATAACCACCCGCTTTGCTTGCACGCCGGCCTGCTCCTCCGCCTCTATAAGAGCGTCTTCGCAATTTTTTACTACTCCAGAAATATCTGCAATGGCCCCAGAATACATATCGCCTAGAGCCTGTTTTGCACGACCCACCCCCACTACCTCTAATTTATCATCATTAACTTTAGCGATAAGAGCCTTGGCGTTAACAGTACCGATATCTAAAGCACAAATATAATCCTCAGTTTTTGCAATAGGTGTTTTTTTCTTTTTGAGTAACATATTAACCCTATTTTACCAAAAGCACTAGCATAAACACAAGTAAGCCCGGACTATTAACAAACTATAAATAGTTTAATGAGTCTATTGCCACGTTTAGGTACATTGTAATAGCTTATTTGTATTGCATTTACATAAGAAATATGATATAATAGTAATATGGAATACCCCTCCAAACAGCAAGATCCTGATAAGCCGCAAGACGGCAGGCTGCTAAACGCCCAAGCTTTTATTTCTTTTACTGGCGCGCAGGCCATAGAAGACATAAGCCATGATATAAAAAATGCATTGAAAACGCTAAAAAACGATAAAATAAGTCCTAATTTAATGTCCATTAACCGCTTCTTTGTCGACGCGACAGGGCAAGCTGGCGAAATAAAATTCAGCGCCTGGCCTGACCATGCTAAGAACTGGTCAACTGAGAGTGATGGCGATTTTTATTTCAAAAAACAAGGTGTTGGCCATACCGGGGGAAGGTACACTGAAGTGTTTACTAACACAGCCCGTAACAACAAGTGGCTACATACCATAAACTCCATGCACAGCCATAATTCATTCACCTCTGAAATTAGCCCCATGCTCGCCGAAGAAAAAATGGCTCACCTGCTTGGCAGAAGCAGCTTAGTACCCATGTACTTCCTAGATAACCCCTCAAAGCAAGAAATCGCTCGGGCTATTTTGTTTGACTCATCCCTTAAAACTACCAAAATAAACTCTTATGAAGCCCATCACGATAGTTCTTTTCATGTAGACAAGAGTATACTATTTTCTAAAACCACCAAGTTAGAGGCCTATCACTTCATAGACAGCCCCAATCGGGAATACTTCATCCGTCGCCTTAGTACTGTAGGGTTTTTAGCAATTCTTGGAGACACACAGGATGACATGCAGTATGATACCCAGCATGTTAAGCGCATAACCTACGAAGAACGTTTTGAACCGGCAGAGGGCACTAATAGTAAAAGTCTCAGTCTAGAAATGGGAGTGCCAGAAAATTCTCAAG
The DNA here is from genome assembly GCA_964346445.1 of uncultured Candidatus Saccharibacteria bacterium. Lineage (GTDB taxonomy): Bacteria > Patescibacteriota > Saccharimonadia > Saccharimonadales > Saccharimonadaceae > JAGOZV01. The sequence goes on from CAYFUI010000004.1 coordinate 24,860, forward strand.
ATAGCCGTGCCTACCTTTTAAGACGAACAAGACATGCGTCAAAAAACGAAGGCGACTATTTAATTGGCCAATTAACCGACAGTTTAAGTGATTTGATTAAAAACAAAAAGCGCAGCAACTAATTCTTTTTCTTGGCAGCAGCTGCCCGGGAGCGCTCACGCTGTTCTTGCCGTTTGGCATCATATTGCTCTTGCCAGTCCGGAGCCAAAGAGCGACCTTGCCTTTTAACCTCTTCTACAGTAAGTTCTACCGGAAAGCCGTAGGTGTCGTGAAGAATAAAGACCGCCTCACCATCCACTTCAGACTCCCCCAGTTCATGTAATTTTTGTAATCCTTTTTTAAGTGTACGCCTAAATGAAGCTTCTTCTTTTTCTAATATAGCGACGATTTCTGGAGCCGCCTCTTTAAGGCCAGGAAAATCGTCTTGATAAATGGTTGTTATGACGGGAATTGTTTCTCCTAAAAAATTCTCTTCTATCCCCAAAGTAGAGGCATACCTTACGGCCCGCCTTACTAAACGCCTTAGAACGTAGCCGTGCTCTTTATTGCCAGGGCTAACACCGTCAAAAACTAGCAGAGTGGCTGCCCGTAAATGGTCGGCAATTACGCGCATGGCTTCTTTATTCTCTTCATAAGGCAAGCCACTACTTAGCTCGACCTGCTGTATGATGGGCTTTAGTAAATTAACCTGAAAAACATCTGGCGTATTTTGTGCCGCGGCAGCTATACGTTCTAAGCCACCACCAAAATCTACATTTTTATTCTCTAAGAGCGAAAAGCTGCCATCTGCGTTGCGCTTATATTGCATGAAAACCTGGTTGCCAATCTCCATGAAGCGACCACCGTCACTTGCAGGGTGCGGCTTGCCAAATGCAGGATCGTGATGGGTAGACCCAAAATCATAAAACACCTCACTATCGGGACCACATGGATCTCCAAGTGGCGTTCCTTCTATTCCGGCCCCCCTACTCCACCAGTTCTCCTTATCATCATAGAAAAAGATCCGTTCTCCTGGTTTTATCCCCCTAGCGTCTCCATCTTTGGCACTACCAATAACGGCTATTTTAGCTTCAATTCCATGCTCTTTAAAAACCTTTTGCCAAATCTTAGCACTCTCTTCATCGCGTGGTATACCATGCTCTTCGTCACCCATGAAAGCTGTTACATAAATTTTGTTTGGGTCTAAGCCGACCTCTTTAGTTAAAAATTCAAAAAACCAACGTATCTGCTGTTCTTTAAAGTAATCTCCTAAGCTCCAATTGCCTAGCATTTCAAAGAAAGTGGTGTGGTTATTGTCTCCTACCTCTTCAATGTCTTGCGTCCTTATACAAGTTTGACTATCTACCAGGCGTTGCCCTTCAGGATGGGCCGCACCAAGCAAGTAAGGCAGTAGTGGCTGCATGCCACTACTTGTAAATAGAGTAGTGTCATCACCTTCTAGCTTTAGCTTTGCGCGCGGTATAGCTGCATGCTGCCTATCTTTATAAAAATTAATATATTTACGGCGGATTTGGTTAGCATTTGTAATCATAAAAGTTATTATACCATTTACTTGGCACTTTTTTGTAAGACGGCTGCTAAGTGCTGCCACTGTTCTATAGTTAAATCCTGCGCCCGCAGGTCTTCTCTAATGCCAGTTTCATCTAAAGCGCGCCCTACTTGTTCCTTGGTAAAGTTAAGCCCACCGGCTAAGCTAGTTTTTATTTTCTTGCGTTTAGCAGAAAAACCAGCCTTAACTACGCGAAAAAACCATTTTTGTTGACTGGGTGCCACTAAAGGCCGGTGGCGCTTTTCAAACACAACCACCTGTGAATCAACTTTAGGAGGCGGGGTAAAATACTCCTTACCAACAACTGGCCCCAAGTGAACTTTTGCATAAATTTGGGCACTAATTGAAAGAATACTGTGGGCTCCACTATCCGCTACAAGGCGCTCTGCTACCTCTTTTTGTATTAAAATAACTGTTGTTAGCGGTGGATTAGTTGAAGTTAAAAGTGTTTCAACAATTTTACTGGTTATATAATAAGGGACATTCGCAACAACCTTGTAGCCTGCTGGCAGACCATTCAAGTCAAACTGCAAAAAATCCTGGTTAACCACCTTCAAGCTAGTGCCGGGAAACTGAGCTGGTAACTTTTTAGCTAGTGCGGAATCTAATTCAACCGCCACCACCACACCAGCTTGGCGAAGTAGCACACTAGTTAACGTACCTAACCCGGGACCCACCTCTAGCACGGTATCTGCTTTAGTTAAATTAGCTTCGTTGGCTATACTTTCTAAAACTTGCCTATCTTTTAGCCAATGCTGTCCTAGGCTTTTATTTGTAGCCATCGCCTACAGTATGCCTTTAGACCGCATTTGCTTGGCGCATCCTGGGAATTGTGTAAAAATACTAGACCTAGACAGTAGGTTTTGCACGGCCTGCTTTTGTGCCTCTAGCGGCGCTTGGTGTGGCATCACCCCATTGTAAGGCGCAGGCGCGACGCTTCGCCAAGTAGCAGGCATGAATTGAAAGGCTCCATAAAAGCCATTGCCTGAGTTACGAGTGGCGGTCATACCACTCTCACACATTCCTAATGCTGTAATTTGGGCATCCGTAAGAGGTCCACCAGTGTAGGTGAACTTAGCTCCATGAACTTCCACCTGCTTGATAGCCGGCTGAGTAGTTATACTGCCAGTTTCCTTGCGCGACACCTCCACTCCGTCCTGAATAATAATTTCATAGGTGACGGTCCGCTGTCCCTTTTTACCCGGTTGACGGATCTCCTTAAAGCCTGGTTCTTTGTCGGCATCCTGTATTTTCTCTATAATGAAGGGCACCTCTTCGTCCACGGTTATGGTTTGCCTTCCTTCACGCCAAATGCGTAGAGGCATCCCGGGTACGATGGCATCTGTTTCTAGGTGTGACATCCTGTCATCGGGCCCAAGAACCAGCCCCTCTTCTTTTATAAAACCAGCAACATCTTTTGCTTGCGTATATACTTGCTTACTATTTCCATAAAAAGTTAGATTAATTGGTGTGGCCCTAGTAATTACTACCCTTAAGCCAATACCATCTATTAATTCGTTAGCCTTCTCTACCCTTACTATATCTTTCTCGTTAATGGCAATCTGAGCACCCTTGACGATCTCATTACCTGTCTGATAAGAGGAGATGGCTGGTAGCTTTGCGCCACCATCTACAATAACTACTGGGCGCGCTCTATAAACATTAATATTGAATTCCAAGTTTTTTATCTCAGTTTCAAGACTTGGCTCAACCCTGTCATGCTCATTTAAGACAATGCCAGAGTCTTTCATTGCCTCTTTAACAGTACTGCCATTAGTAATTACCGTTGTTTTTGTGCCTTTATCATAAATATTAATTAATTTATTACGCCCATCACCAGGAGTGGCGCTACGTGCACTTGTACGTGGTACAAGTGTAGAAAAAAACAATAAGGCCAGCATGGCCGCAACCAAGATCATGAAGCGGTTAAAAGTGTTAAGATGGATAATACTTTGGTGAGTCTTTTTCATAATTATGCCGGTAAAGGCACCTATCATTATACCACTATTTGTTTAAACACTTAAAATCGATTGCCTTTATGCTTATTTTATGGCGTAAAGTATTGACATATTATGCTATTTATGATAAAGTGAATGTAATTCCCTAGTTAGGTGAGGTGGAGCTTGCCAACAGTGAAGAACCTTAACAATTAAGCTATAATTTACAGTACTAAAAATTGCTTGTGAATGTAGCCCTTAGTGGCTTACCTGAGCCCTTCTCGCAAAGAGGGTGCAGGCTGCCCTTAAGGGCTGCATTCGCAGCTATCACAGTACTTGAATAATTGCACAACCCTTCTTTCTCGCTGTTTTTGCTTAGACGCAACGACACTTGGAGTAGTGCCAGGGCTATAAATACTTTTTTATCCTTATAGTTCTTGCACTACTCCAACCTGAGGGAGTGGTTCAAATACCTCCCTGCAAAGGGAAAGGAGGAAGAGGATGCTTCAAACATTGATCGTAGCGCTGGCCGGCTTTACAAGCCTGCTATTTAGTGCGTTTTATGCTATCAAAGCATACAACGTGTCTAGCGTTAAAAAGGTAAAAACCGCTACCGGCTCCACCAAGGAACTGGTGCGGCACAATGACAAGGTAGTCCGCTACGTGTGGACTTCCTGGTTTCTACTAGCAATTGGCACACTAATTGTCAGCGGAGTTCTGCTGCATTGGTGGTTAATTGCCTGGCTGATTGCCATCTTGGGTTTTATTCCATATGCCATTTTCTTTAAGCCATACTTTAAGTCTGGCTGGTATGTGGCAACACCCACACTAGTTGCAGTGGCCGCCGTTGTAACATCCATGGTTAGCTCAATTTTGTTAACCCCACCAGTGTCAGCAGAAGTTAACATTGGTATAAGTGATGTAACCGAAGTGGTTGCAGTTTCCGAGAAACCGCAATCGTCTGAGGATAAGCAAGGTGGTTGTCCGGCTGAATTCGTTCAAACCGGACACATGGCAAATGATGACACACGCATTGATGACACGTTAGCAAAAACCATCTTAAGTGTTAAAAAAGAGGCTAAGAACTTGCCGGAGAATAAGCGTAGTGCTTACGTCTCGGATGAGCTCGAAAAGGCTATTTTGACCATGATGGGTCACAACTATCGTGCACTCATTTCTGCAGCCATCACCTTTGATGCCCTACCTGCTAGTAAAAACACCGCCGAGCAAAATGCTAAGCTCTTAACACCAGATGGGTCTTGCCTGTCTGAAGAAGGGCAACAGCTCTACCACATGACAAAAGCTATTATGGGTGCTTTTGTTGAAAGCTACAGTGAAGCAGACGTCCCTGAGGGCGCCGTTAACAGTGGCTTTAATAATGGTGAGCTAGTAGTAGCAAACTTTGCCGGCATCTATGGTGACCGTAGTGGACTCAGCATGAACCTTAAGGATGGCAACAAGGTTTTCGTTTTGGGCCGTTGCGCTAACTGGAGTTTCTCACCGAATGGCAAGCTTGTCACTAAGCTTCCACCCGGAAAAACAGATAACCCCAAGCCCGACAAGCCTAAAAAGCCAGACAAGCCGACACCACCCTTAAAGGGTAAGGGCACTAGTAACCCCGATAGTCAACACGACTTTTGGGGCGATGTTTCTGGCGGTGGTGGAGAAACTACTCCGCCACCAGGACCAATGGTTTCTGATGACGGAGGTAGTACCTGGAAGCCAACTAAACCGGCTAAACCTAGTACACCACCCGGCTCACCAGCACCACCCACAGTCCAGGCGCCCAACACTGGTGGTAAGCCTTCTGAGAACAACGATCTTACCCAACCCACACCACCTAATGGCGGTGTAACGGTAAATCCTGACTCATCAGGCACCACACCAAGTGGAGGCACCAAGCCTACTACCGATCCCGGAGACGACAACAACGAAACAATTGCGCCTCCGCCGGATTAAACCTCTTATTCAAGTACTCAACACCGAGCCTTGCTCGGAACGCCAGAGAGTAGATCTCGTTGAGGAATTAACGATGATCCTCTCTGGCGGATCATCACATTAAATAATAAACTATTTTGGTGGCAGCTAAAGCATTTTCTTATAAATAACTTATTTATATAAATTAGTAAGGTGAATTATGGCTTAATTGGTTAGTCCTTTAACAATTTAGAAATAACTGCGCCCGTAAACACCAAACCAAAAGCTCTATTACTACCTACCCACCCGTAGTGTATGTAATTGGCTTAATGATAAAAGAATAATTAATAATAATTGGCATTAATGCGAGATATGCCAATTGAAAGGATAGTGATATGCGTAAGATATTTAATGCTATTAGGTCACTGCCTAAGCGCTACTACATAATAACTGTCGCTTTGTTAGCGGCTGTAATTGTGCCTGCAGCGCTCAATGCATGGGGACCAAGCGATAGGCCAACCTTTACATGGGACAAGCCTGCAAGTTATGTAACATTTAACTCAATGACAAATAACCCTAAACAGGGTGATGAACGTGATTTTTTCAAAATCCGTGACTATACAAACAACGGTAAGTTTACCGATAAAATAGACCTGGTGCCAGGTAATGAATATGAAATTACAGCCTATTACCACAACGATGCATCAGAAACCTTAAATGATGCGGCGCACAACTATGTTGGCGTAGCAAAAGGTGCTTACATGCGAGTTGAGATGCCCGAAGTAATAAAGGCTGGCCAGATTGGACGAATGAATGCTTTTATTGGCGCAACTAATGCCAAGCCAGCACAGGTCTGGGATGAGGTTTACGGTAATAATAAAACTGCTGGAGACATGACTCTCCGCTACGTGCCTAACTCAGCCACCATCCGCAATAATGGTGCACTTAATGGGTCCAAGATAGATTTAAATAAATTAGCTGGACCAAATGGCACCCCATTAGGCTACGATAAGCTTGATGGAGTTCTGAACGGCTGTGAACGGTACTCTGGGTTTATTACCTACCGAATTGTAGCCGACCAACCGAATTTTGAACTTTACAAGCAAGTGCGCAAGGCCGACAATGGCACCTGGGGTGAAAACGTAAACGTCACACCAAAAGAAGAGGTGGAATTTAGAATAGAGTATAAAAACACCGGCACTGTCAAGCAAGAACCCGTCACAATAAACGACAAATTACCCGCAGGCTTAACTTATGTTGCTGGATCAAGTGTTTTTGCCAATTCAACCACCAAGGGTGAGTGGAAGCCAGTTGGACATGACGACATTGTAAAAAATGGCGTTAATGTTGGGGGGTACCACCCTAAGGCGAATGTCTTTGTAAAATTTAAAGCAAGGATAGACGAACAGGCGCTAAAATGTGGTAAGAATGAATTAGTAAATAATGCATTCGCTAATACCAATAACGGCACCAAGCGGGACACAGCTACTGTTACTGTCACCAAAGAGTGTGAACCTGAACCACAAGCTATTTATACTTGTGACGCTCTTAACGTAACCAAGCTTTCACGGACTAAGTTTAAGTTTGACACTAAGTACACGGTAAAAAACGCCACCTATATGCATACTACTTACGTAGTAAAAGATGCCAGTGGCAAAGAAATCTATCGTGGCACCAATCAAGAGTTTACTAGCGACAAGGTAGGCAAATATACCGTACAATCGTTTGTAACAGTTAAAACTAAGAGCGGCGAAGAGACCGTAACAAGTGCCGGCTGTACTAAAAGTTTTGAAGTTGTCAAAGAGAAGCAGCCAGCCATTAAGATAGAGAAAACTGTTAATGGTAAGGAGCACGACAAGGTAGATTTAAATCAAGAATTTAACTACCAAATAGCAGTTACCAACACTGGTGAAGTAGAATTGAAAAATGCTGTAGTAGTAGACAAAGCCCCACAGCACGTTCAATTCATTAAGGCAGATAAAGGCGTGATAGAAGAGAACGTCTGGACCTACACCATCCCAACACTTAAGGTAGGTGAAACACAAAAATTCACCATTACCGCCAAAGTAGTCAAGGAGGTAGAAGGTAATATCAAAAACACGGCTTGCGTGGACACACCAACCATCCCAGGCTCTCCAGATGACTGTGATGATGCAACTGTTGAAGTTCCACCAACACCAACACCCCCAACTCCTCC
>CAYFUI010000004.1:32559-36178 GCA_964346445.1 uncultured Candidatus Saccharibacteria bacterium
AGTGCCGCTTACTACGTAGCTAGCCGTCGTGTGCTAGGCTAAAAGGGCTGACCGCTCCTATAAAAGCGCTAACAGCTTTTTGAAAACCCCCGTTTCAACGGGGGTTTTTGTTTTTTTCACAAAATGTTTTATAATTTATATATGGCTAAAAAACCAAAGAAAAGAAACAAGGCTTACAGTGGGAGTAATGCAGCTAGGCGACAACCAACCGTAACCAGAATAGAGGCGGAAAACCGCTCACCGCTTATGGAGTGGTGGCACGCCAAAAGAAAAATTGTTAAGCCTGTCGCCATAGCCATTGGCGTCTTACTAATTTTCATCTGGCTAATCATTGTAATTATCCAAACTTTTGCAAAATAAAGCATGTGCTTATATAATTAAAGGTATGACAAAGATAGCCCTAATTGAAGACAACGCTGTTATTAGCCAGATGTACAGAATGAAATTTGAGAACGAAGGTTTTGATGTTAAGCTTGCGACTAATGGTGAGGCTGGCGTCACACTAGTTAAAGATTTTAAGCCCGATATTATTCTCCTGGACCTACAGATGCCTGTTATGAACGGAGCAGAAGCCCTAAAAAAGATCCGGGCTTTAGAAAGCGCTAAAAAGACTCCAGTTATCATTCTCACAAACCTGGGAGAAGAGGAGTCACCTAAAGATTTAGCCAATTTAAATATTAATAGCTACATTGTAAAAGCCAACCTTACGCCAAGCCAAGTTGTAGCTAAGGTTAAGGCTGCTTTGAGTGATTAGCGGCCTGTATGACATGGTCGAATAATGCCGCAACAGTTAATGGCCCCACTCCACCAATACGTGGGGTTATTTTTATATCCTTAACCTTGTAAACTTCTTCCGCTACGTCCCCTAAGATTGTGCCCCCTTCAGACGTTGTGCCAGCATCCACCACTACAGCTCCTGGCTGGACCATTTCTGGTTTTATTAATGACGGCTGACCAACACCGCTAATAATAATATCAAAATTTATTAATTTTTCTTGCATTTTTTCAGAACTTTTATCAAACACAGTGACATTATAACCAGACGCCTGCCACATCTTAAACAATGGACCACCTACTAGTCTACCAGCCCCAACTATCGCAATTTTTTTATTTTTTACATCAACGTTATAGCCAGCTAATAGCCAATTAATGGCTTCGGCAGTTGCAGAAATAAACGGGCTGGCATTGGTACTAGCGGCCAAACCGTCAACATCCTTTTCTGGCGCTATTGTATTTACAACTTCTTGTACTGAATCCATATTCCCCAGTGGAAGCTGCACTATAATGCCATGGATGGTCTCGTCTTGGTTAGCGTTATTTATTAAATTAATAATTTTGGATGTGTCGTCACTATCAACCTTTTGCACCTCAACATCTACGCCAATTTCTTCGCCGTATTTCTGTTTTAGGTTGACATACGTTTTGATAACTGGTTCTTCAGAGTTTACAATAATCAATAATTTAGGCTTAATTCTATCAGCTTGCCTTAAACGGCGGACCTGCTTAAGTTGGCGCACTTTGATAAATTCAGTTAATTCACTACCATAAAGAAACTTTACCATCCTACAATCTTAACATACTTAACTGCGTGCTCACAAAACTACCAAACGTTATCGTACTGAATGCGCGTAATGGGCCGCGGTGACTGCTGTGGCGTGACGACATCTCCGATACCCATATTGCCCGTACTGTTTAAGCCCCATCCGTACAGATGATTACCCCAGTCTAAAACAAAAGCTGATGAATTATTAGCCGACACCTGTCTTAAGGCGTTGCTAGTAAAGGGGTCATGCTTCAAGGGCGTGGTAACATTGGCAGTGCCACCGTTAGCTTGTTGATACTGAGTGTTATTACCCCATGTGTAAACATACCCATCTTCACCTTGGGCCACCACAAAGCTTTCGCCTGGTGCTATTTGTGTATAAGTAACATCAGCAGGCTGAAGTGTTGGTTTGCTCTTGGTGGCAGCATCGCCCACCCCTAGTTGCCCACTAGTTCCAAGCCCCCAACCGTAAGCTTGCCCTTCTTCAGTCTGGGCAATAGCATACTGACTACCAGCCTCTACAAAGACAACCTTCTTGCCAAGTAGTCCACTATCTGTCGCTACCTGGATTGGACGGGTCTGGTTAGCTGTTAAGCCATTGCCAAGAGCATAACTAGCACCCCTTCCCCATGCGTAGGCCTTGCCAGTATCATCAACCGCATATCCACTAAAATTCCCTAGAGAAACATTCGTAATAGTTTTTCCTTGAATGGCCGAACCACTATCTGCGTTAACCCGTGTCGGCACATTCACTGTAGAGGCCGTTGAATTATTCCCCACCTGCCCATAGGTATTATTGCCCCATACATATATCTCCCCGTCGCTTGTCAGGACCATACTGTTGTTTCCCGCAGCCGCAATTTTTGTAATTATTTTATTATTTAGAGGCGAGTCACTAGAATTGATTAAGACTGCAGTATTCCTACTGGTTGTAGAACCGTCACCAACCTGCCCATTACTATTTAGCCCCCAAGCATACAAGTTATTATCTTTATCTAAGGCTAAGTTATGGCTATTGCCAGCAACAACATCTATAATTTTTTTATCTTTAAGTACACCAGTATCCACTACCCTAACTGGGAAATTTTTCGTAGTGGCTGTTTGGTCACCAAGAGCGCCACCAGTACCTTGCCCCCATGCATACATTAAGCCATTTGAAAGCAAGGCAATAGTGTGCTGTGCGCCGCTAGCCAGCTTAACTACAGTTGTGCCATTTTCTACCGCTACAGCAGTTGGCTGCTCTATCTTATCCCCACTTCCCAACTGCCCTAACTGGTTATCACCAAAACTATATACCTGCCCGTTTTCGCCTAAGACGACAACATGGTTACGACCAGCTGCAACTTGAGAGATGCGCACACCTCTAATAGGTGTATTTGCAGTAGTGACTCGCCTAGCCTTCCGTGAATCTTCAGGCGCACCTAAAGGCTCTATACCAAGTTGCCCAAGCGCACTATTACCCCATGAATACAGTGCGCCATCGACGTCTGTAGCATAGCTTGTCCACTCACCAGCTGCTAATGTGTTGATATCTTTTCCAGTTAATTGTGAGGTGGTAGTTAATTTTTGGGGCGTATAAGAATTATTTAATGTTCCATTACCCAGTTGCCCGTAGTTGTTAGCGCCCCAGGTATACAAATCACCATTGTTTGCCAAAGCCATTGAATGGTAGCCACCAGTAGTCATATCTTTCAAAACTACGCTAGACAAGCCACCACCAGTAATGGCAATGGGGTTAGTTACTGGACTATTTGTCGTGCCATTACCGAGTTGCCCATAACCGTTCCAGCCCCATCCGTATAACTTACCGTTTTCATTAAGTGCCAAAACCGAATAACGCCCGGCCGCAACCTTCTTTATATTTTTAAGTACACTCGGAGCAATCTGCTTGGGCAAAGGGTCATTTTGCGTTGAGCCATCACCTAATTGACCTTGCGCGTTATACCCCCATGTGTGCACATTACCAGCAGTATCTACTGCTACATTTGAATATAAAGTAGCCGCTATGTCTTTAATTTTTTTTCCAGTAAGAGAGCTGTTACCGGTAGCTAACACCTTGATAGGGGTTAAAGCCCG
>CAYFUI010000004.1:36278-39524 GCA_964346445.1 uncultured Candidatus Saccharibacteria bacterium
GCGTAGCCACCTGTTTTATGTTAACCTTATTATTAACAATTTTATTAGCCGATGTCTTACGACCATTGTCATAAGTTACGGTTGCTTCAATTTTCGATGACACCCCATTCTTAATAAAGGTACTTACGCCTTGAATAGGGCAAGTTATCTTTACGTCTACAACAGCCCCCGGCAAAAGTTCTGTTTCCACCCTATAATCTTGCAAGACTGTCTTTTCATTACACGGCGTGGATGCCTGGTAGCGGTTAAGTTCTACGAAATCACTGGCAATATTACTTGCCGCGATATCGCTGGCACCATGGGCTGTTGAGTCTATCACCGCAGAGTAAATTTGATAGCCGCCAATAATAAAAGAAGCAGCAATAAATAGGGTAACTAGCAGCTCTACCGAAAAGAAGCCGCCGCGCAATGAATTTTTAGCCCAAGGCTTAAAAAAAATTGGCATTTACCTTTTCTCCCTAACAGTTTTGCTGGTGGTTTCTTTTTCTAGCTTGTAATGAAGGGCATAACCACGACACTCTCCACCGGCACTGCACAACTGCCCTGTCGCAGTTAGTGGCTGAAAGACGTAAGTGTCTTTGGTTGGTTGCGGGGAGACGCCTTCTGGAGAGGTGTTGGCGTTGGTGGCCATAACTGTGCCAGTGGAATTTTTTCCGGGAGGCGACATGAACTCCTCAGCCTTTGGGCAATTAGCTAATTCGGCAAGTGTACTAAAATAATAATTATTTTTAATATAGCCACTCTCTAAGCACTGAACCAACCCGTTTATGTCAGCCTGTCGTTCGTTATCGCGGCTGTTTTTTCTAGCAGTTGCTAGGCTGATACCAGTTAATGTCAAAATGGTGATTAAGATGGTTAACACCACTGCAACTTCAATGACAGTAAAACCACGTTTGTACTTATAATTAAGCAATTTGTAAAGGCTCCTGTTCCATTAAAATACCAAACTTATCGTATACTGTAGTTAAAATTTGTTGACGTGCCAATGCCAAGTCGTTATAGGAAGTGGCACTTTCGTTTATTAAAACCAGGGCATTAGCTTGGTTTACGCGAATACCATGTAAAAGCTCACCCTTTAGACCAGCTTGCTCTATTAACCAGCCGCTAGAAACCTTGAAGGTGTTGTTAGCCATTTCGTATACTGGAATATCAGGGTATGTTTTTTGCAGCTCTCCAACGCGCCAAGAATCAACAATGGCATTTTTAAAAAAAGAGCCGGCATTAGGCTTGGTTGTGGGGTCTGGCAATTTTGCTTGCCGAATTTGCAACACAACCTCTCGTATAGTGGCTGGGGTAAAAAGAGTGATGTTGCGCTCTTCAAGGGCGTTAGTAATTGCCGAATAAAACGGAGGCTGCGGTAAGTTTTTCGACAACTTAAGCACTATAGCGGTTATAATAAAGCGCCCAGCCCATTCACCACGAAATATACTATCGCGATAAGAAAACTTGCAGTCATCGTGTGAAATGCTGACCATTTCGTCATTAGCAATGTCGTACGCCTCTAAATATTCAAATGTATCGGCAATTTCCTGACCATATGCGCCAACATTTTGGACTGGTGTTGCACCAGCTGTGCCGGGTATGCCAGATAGAGCTTCTATACCAGTTAAGTTCATATCAACTGTCTTTTTTACTATATTGTCCCAATTCTCACCGGCGCCAATTCTTAGGGTTGTGTGACTAGAAGTCTCTTCTAACACCTGGAAGCCAGGAATTCGTATTCTAATAATTAAACCACCAAAACCTTCGTCGGTGGCGATGACATTGCTACCACCTCCTAGAACCCAGATAGCTAGCTCTTTATTATTTGCATCTAGAACTAGCTGCCTCAGCTGCTCTGGATCATGGGCGTCGGCTAAAAAACTAGCGTTTCCACCCAATTTCATGGTGGTATAATTTTTAAGAGAAATGTCTTTATGAATATCCATAACCATAATTATACTATAGTTCTATTTTCCATGAACACTTTTTTGATAAATTAAAAACTCCACAAGTGGAGTTAATGGAGGGCCAGGTGGGACTTGAACCCACGACACCCTGCTTAAGAGGCAGGTGCTCTAACCGGCTGAGCTACTGGCCCATATGGCAACTTTACTAATTGGTACACCCGGCAAGATTCGAACTTGCGACACCTGGTTCCGAAGACCAGTGCTCTAATCCGCTGAGCTACGGGTGCGTAGCAAGAGTTTGCTAAATTATTATACCAAATTACATGTAGCTTGACCACAGCAAAAAAATACTTCATACTTTAGAATATGCTCGTGCTAAAAAGGCTCAAAAAGAATAACCTTTATCAAGCTGGCTTTACTGTAGTAGAAGTAGGCGTTATTATTCCAATTATCCTTGTTGTGATTGGTGCTTTTATTTTAACAATTATTAACTTCACGGGCAGAGCCGTTAACACAAGGGAAAATAATACACCGGCAGTAGAAACTCAAAGTGCTCTAAATAGGATTGCTGACGATGTCTCTGGGTCCTTTAAATTCTTAGCCCAGAACGAGTTCCCACTGCAAAGCCCACAAGGCAAGTCAGACAACACTGCCAACTTTACCAATAACGATAATACAGTCTTATTAATATTACAGGCACCCTTCACTTCAGCTAACCCCCGTACTGCACCGGCCAATCAAAATATCTTTGTTTATAAACCAAATAGCCCGGCAGCCTGTAATAGTGGCAGCGTGTCTAGTAATAGCCTAGCTACGTATAATTTGGTATATTTTCGTAATAATAATGGAAATATATATAGAAGGCTATTAGTACCAGCAAACTACACTAGTGGCAGCAATGTCTGCAGCACCCCATGGCAAAAACCAACTTGTACCGCAGGGAAAACTGGCACTTACTGCAGTGGTGGCAAAGATGAGCTTCTAGGCAACTTTAGCAGCTTTAGTGTTTCGTACTTCCATAAAGCCACCCCTATACCTAATGACGACACCATTACAAACACTAATGTTAATACGCGCCAGGATGCATTAAATAAGGCTACAAGCATAAAAGTTAAGTTAAGTAAAACTACCGCACCACCAACTGAAGGCGCCCCCCCTTTAAACTATACTGCGGAAAGGATATTACCGTTAGAATAAGCTAGCTACCGATTACTGGGTAGGTAAGGGTGAGCCGTCGCCAATTAAACCTATTGCGCTTATGTTTACATGTGTTATATAATTCATATATAAGCATAATTAATAAGGAGAAAAACATGCGTACAAATAAAGGTTTTACAATCATTGAACTTTTGATTGT
>CAYFUI010000005.1:0-34359 GCA_964346445.1 uncultured Candidatus Saccharibacteria bacterium
TGCCGTAGCATGATCTTCGGGAGAGGCCGATACTGTTTTTGTCTGCCCAAATGACCAAAAAGACAATAACGTCATAATAATAGCGCTTAAGGAAAAAAGCCATAGTAAGAGCGTGTGTTTATTTTTTATATGGGTTTTATTGAATATCATCTTCTTTATTTTAGCCTAAGTGGCTTTATTCATGTACACCTTTGTCTCTATGTTATATTAACCATAGGCATATTGCAATATAATATGCACTAAGGAACTCTCATAATTCGTTTCTGCTCGACACTTAGCTTACCCTGTATCTTCTTGCTTGCCATTACATTCACCCTTACTGTGTTCAAATTCCTCGCTACTTCTGCATATCGTGTTGATTCTTTCGATATTCTTTCGATATGCTTTCTAATACATCTACATCTAAATCTTTAACGTTTTCAGCTTTCATTTCTTTTTTTGTATATTGCTTAATAGCTTCATTTTCGTTATAAGTTTGTCCGTCTTTGATATTTTATGCTGCAGTTTGACCTGCAAGGTAGCCGCCGCGTGCTGCCATTTTTGGCTCTTCTAGAACCTGAGCGGCCGCACTCCTCATATTGTAGCTCATCTTAGGAGCTTGCTGATTAATTGTTCGTAGCTGTTGTAGTTGCATCCCTGGGGCAGCCAGTCGCAATGCTGCGATTCTACTATTCTCACCATCTTTCTTGCCGCTCAGGATAGTGTCGCCGTTAGAATTTTTTATCTCACCCCCCATGGCATAATTAAATAGCTGTTCCTCTGTCAGCCCTTTCGTTTCACCGTTGTCATCATATGTGAAACTAGACAGCAACGCTGCCGCACCGCTTTGATTAGTGGCATTATAGGCCGATGTTGCCTGGTACCCTTTAAACCCTCTGTCCGCCCATAATTACCAGTTGCTTTATTGTACCATCCATATTTATTAGTGTGTCTTTTTATTCCAGATCGTGCTCTAAATATAGGGTTTTTGCCTTTATAAATACCACTCCCTATTTGTGCCCTCTTAAGATCCCGCTCGGTCTCAAAATTTTTGTTTAGACCAGACTCTTGTATTTTTTTATTCATTCCACTGTAAGCATTAGCTCCTACCCTGCTTGCCACAGACCCTATCGCGGCTATAGAGTTTAAAGCGTTTTTTTAATAAATATGGAACGACTAAAAACGGGATTATTAAAACTCCCTGCGCCACAATCATCATCAGTGTCTCTTCTTCAGTGTTCACAGTTGTATATTTAATAATAGCCGATGCCAGAGCAGAGCCGCCATAGACAAACCCAATTATTGGAAATACCATGAGAAGGGCCATGTAAGTTTTACGCCATTTATCAAACAACGACTTGGTATTTGGTAGCAATAACATGGCAAAAGCAAGCGGATCAATAGCTGTTAGTATAATAATTAGTGCTTGACGCCCTATTAATATCATAAAGATCATTATCGCCGACACTAAAACAAAAAATAATACTGGTATAAGTAACAAGAAGGCGACCCCAACCCCTCCCACCTTAGCTAATCCAATGGCACTACCCCCTACTACTACCTTTGCTATATCAGCCCATCCGTCCTTAGGACCCGTTGGCATACCCTCAAAAGCCTCCACATCTGGTATGGCATTAACTATATTTAGCATGAAATTTTTAATATCATTGCCTACTATATTAGAGACGTCAACTGCCAGCGCCATCATTATAAATGATAAATTCATTAAAACGGCTACTACAATTATCTTCGGCAATATAACTTTTATGCCGTAACTGGTTAACCCATAGCCAGTTAATTGTGAATAAATGACAACAATAAAAAATATTAAAAGTATAATATTAACTATATTTTGAAACACCCGCCAAGCTGAGGCGGCGCCACCGTCACCATCAGCAAACATGGAGCCAGGTAATTGTAAAAATCTTTTTTCTATTAAGCTATATCCTGTATCGCCTAGACCAGCCATAGTGTTCGTAATAGGACATAAAACATAGCCCAATAAACCTTCGACCATACAGTATTCCATATCTTCATCTCTACACATAGGATCAGTGTTAAGTGTCCAGACACCCCCTAACTCTTCACACTCTTCTTCAGTAGTTGCATCATGTACATGAGGCACATAGGGTGTGCTATAATTACTAGAGCTACCGCCTCCACTCATACCCCCACCCCCACCAGCTTCACTACCACCCTTTAAGACTTCAAAAGGAATATTCAATTTTTCACTAACACAACCAATAAAATTATCACGGTCAACAAAATCATCAATATTCCTCTTTTTTACACTAGGGCTCATATAGTTCCAGTCAGCACCATAAGTTCTTTTTAACTCATTTTCAGCTTTACCACGCGCTATAGATGAACATTCTTCAATAGCTTTTTCTATTTCATTTTCACATGCTCTTATTTCAGAAAGAGCCGGTCTCCTACCTGGTTCACCCTCCCGGGTACAGTTTTTGTACTCTGTAGCTATGTCGGTAATCTCATCAACTAAATCCTCCAAAGACTGAGGTCCTCCCACAACATTTGGGGGAGAGGATATAGATGACCGCTGTAGGAGACTAAATATCTTGATGTTTCTCCTCTACTTCTACCGTCTTGTTTTAGTATAGGCACTGTAGAGTCATCCGTCGCAGTACTTAAGTCTACGGCTGTGCTATAGATAACAGTCCCCACCCTTCCTGACCATTTTGTCCCATTCTTTGTTATAGCTACACCACCAGCAGAACCACCGCATTGAAACCCCTTGGGATAAAAAGTATACTTCCGCTCTCGGGATGGTTGAACAAGGACCCTTAGGCGCCGCTTGAACTTTGTTGAAATCCGTGGGAATTATAATCCCCGCTAAAAGGCTCAATAAAGCAAGAGTTACTATGACTGTTATTTTTTTAAATTAATTAACTGTTTTATTTTCATTATTAATAAGTGGGCTTTAATTCTTTCCAAGACTATCTCAAACACCTTACTCCATAAAAACTATAAGCTTAACCTTATTCTAATCCTATATTACTTTACTTCAGTTTGCAACAAAACACCCCACTCTAAACTAAGTGGTAATAGACTTGTTTGTGTTACTATACTTATATCATGGCTAAAAATAATTTAATCAACATAAAAGCTACACCTAAAGGGAAGAATGCTATTACACTACTGCCTTTGCTTCTTCTTATTTTTGTCATATTAGCCACACTACTTTCTATGGGGCAAAACATTTGGTTTGATGAAGGTTATTCTATTTTTGTAGCCAAACAGCCCGTTAAGGAGTTAATTGCTCTTGTGGCGGTGGATGCCCACCCACCACTGTATTATTTAATACTAAAACTATGGGGGAGTATTTTTCAATGGAATGAAATAGCTCTCCGCGCGTTAAGCATCTTGTTTAGCACTGTGGCGCTGGCATTTAGCTTCTTATTAGTAAAAACATTGTCTTCAACAAAAATTGCCATTAGAGTAATGCCCTTTATGGTACTTGCCCCCTTCGTTTTACGATATAGCTACGAGATTCGGCCCTATGCCTTAACCAGCGCTTTAGTAGTCATTGGGACGTTTCTTTTATTAATTGCTTTAAAAAAGGGTAAGCCCTGGCAGTGGGCATTATACGGGCTCGTGGTTGCTCTTGGGATGCTCACGCTTTATATGAGCGCCTTAGTTTGGCTTGGGCACGCCATCCTCTTAGGCTATTTAAGCTGGCGAAATAAAAATTCACCGCCCATTAAAACTTGGCTTAGTAGCTATATTTTTGCCATTTTTTTATTTTTACCGTGGCTGCCAACCTTTATAAAACAGTACACAAATTCTGCGTTGCCAGGCATAGGGCAACCAATTAATTTAGCTACAGCCAGCGAGACTACCTCTCATCTCCTCTTTTATCGGCATGCCTCGAACACGACACCCTTGCAACTTATATTATTCCTGGGCTTAAGCAGCCTAATTATCTACCTATTAATTCAACTTATTACTTTAAAAAATAAAAAGGAAAGGTTTAATTTATTATTTCTTGGCGCTGTGACAGTTACTCCTTTTTTTGCGGTCACAATCCTAAACGCAGTTGGCAGCGAACCATTCTATATTAGCCGCTACTTAGCCCATTTTGCTATATTTTATTACTTATCAGTTGGCTATATTATAATAAGAAGCTATAAATTAAAACCTGTAGTTAGCTTGACCGCCTACGTTTTAATGATGGTCATATTATGCATGGGCGTATATAATTTGGCGAAAATTGGTAATTATAACTTTGAGCGGGCGCAAACACCAAACATTAAACCCGTTGCCAAAAAAATTAATTGTCGTCCAGGCACAGTTGTGGTGGCTCAAGACGAATACACCTATATTGACTCTATTTACTACCTTGAGAAAACTGGCTGCACCGTTAAATTCTTCCAACCAGAGGACGTATCGACACGAGGTGGCTATGCCCCACTCCACGGTAGCCGCGAACAGGTAAGAGCTATTAAGGGCATAAAGGCTAACACCATTTATTATGTTACTTGGAAAAACAATGATAGTGGCACTATATTTACGCAAAATGGCTATAAATTAATAAGGTCCTACATGCTTGATAAAAATGTTGTAGAGGAATATAAACGCATTAGCGCGGAATAATTCTCATCAAAAATTTTGTCTTAACCGAAATATACAGTAGGGCTAATAGCCCCAGCGTACCAGCCAAGTTAACCCACCAATAAGGGCTTGGCTTAGGCATAATGAGATGCGCAAAGAACACCAAGAAGGCATGCATTATATACACATACAATGAGTTTTGCCCAAAGGGTAGAAGCAGCCAACCTAAATATTTATTTATTTGTTTTTCGTAGCGGTTAAATAACCAAAAACCAAACCAAAACCAAGCTGCAAATAATAACACTCGTGGTAGCGGCAAGGAGAGCTTATCAAAATATGGCCCAAGAACAGACAAAGATTGCTTGGCCCATGTGTAGTGTGGAGCCAATGAAACTAACAGTATATTCACTGCTATAGTGAGTACTGCCACAGTATTTATAACTAGGTTTATGGTTTTACGAGTCTTGAGCTTTAAGCTTTGCCAATATGCAACTAGGTGGCTCCAGTTGTAGCCAATTGTAAAACCACTAAAGAAGATAAACTGCCATGGTAAGACCATTAATAATTCATTGCTGCCACCCATAGTATTAATATCAAAGAGCCACCACACCAGCGCGCTTAGCAGGAGGACGATATACCACCAGCCTTTTCGCAGTAGCCATAAAGCCACAGGTGCTATGAAAATATATATTGCATACAAGCGTAAAAAGTCTGCCCATCCATAGATATATTTATAAGTAATGGCGCCAAACAGCACTTCATCAAGAGGCTGTGTTAGTGGCCTGATTCCTGGTTTTAAGCCCGGATTATCCATAAAAAACAGCCAACCTATAATCGTAAAAATTAGCATTAAAATAATACTTGTTACATATAACTGAAAAGCCCTCCTTAGTAGCAACTTTGCCGGCACTTTAAACGGTTCGTTTTTTAACTTTTGGCCACGAACAATTCCTAACACTAAACCGGACAAGAGAAAGAAGCCTTCGGCCGTGCTAACAAACAGCCTCCCTTTAAATGTTAAAAACTCAAACCCACTGGCATACCAACCCAGATGGTTTAAGAAGATTACCACCAAAAAGTACCCTCTCATTAAATCGAATGTGAGGATACGTTTTGTTTTTTGCGCTGGTAATTTGGTTGCTTTTGCCGTTGCAGCTTTAGCCATATACTTTATTATACAGGCCAATTGAAATTGCGCCTAACAACCGCTTCAAAGTATGCACCGGGGCATAGGCACCATGAGAAGAAGGCTCATCACCAATAAGGCTTTCATTTATCATAAAGATGTCGTGATAGTAGTTGCCCGTTGCCATAAGCCTTGTGTCTTCTTGCGGCTCAGCGAGGTTATTATTTTGCTGCTCGCCCCTCATTAAGCTTTTAGTTAAGTTATTGATATGAGACAACAAGCTCTCATCATAGCTAACAGTTGGGGCTTTCGCACTAATTTGCTCTAATTTTATGGCCGGGGCACGAGAAGGTTTAGCAGTGGTATCATCTTCAGGGTTATTTTTATATCTAGTCTCTTTTTCTTCCTCTATCTTAGGCAAAATATCAGGCACTGACACAAGCTCTTTTTTTAGGTTTTGAGCACTTGGGTGCTGGGGATGTTGGAGCGGAGGATTATTTTTAAATACTGCATTAGAAGGCAGGTTTTTTATTAATTCTTTAGCCTGATTATCCTCTTCTTTTAAGCGCCCGGTTTTTTCCAAACTTTGTAATGCAGAGAAGCTTTTCTTATTTTTTAAATTCGCTTTTGGTGAACCAAGAGATGACTGAAAGTTTTGGCGCTTAGAGAGAGGCTTTTCTTCCTTAGGACGGCTTGTGGTACGACGTAGCTTCTTCTTTTTAATATAACCTCTTGTCGTGACTGCCTCTACCTCATCGCTTAGCAATAACTCTAAATAGGGGCGCGCCTTAGGTGCAGCCGCTGCCGTGAAATTTAAATTTTCTACCACCAATTCTTTAGCTGGTTGCTTGGCTTCAACCTGAGCCACCACTTCAACGGTTGTCGCTATTGGCTTTTCTAGCTTAGAATGCAAGGACTCATTAACGGTTTTCTCTGTGGGATTGGCTGCTGGTTGCACTACCAGGTGGTCAACACCCTCTTCAAGGTAAGGCTTTTTGGGCATTTGTCGCCTTAGACCGCTCTGGTTATTTACCAAGGGCTTAGTTTCCAGGCGTTTAATACTTTTCAAGGAGCTCATCAAGGTTTGCTGAACAGGCGCTTGGGGGGTAATTTTGTTATTTGGACGAAATACCTTCTTAGCTGAGTTTGGGGTGTAGCGTTGTTTTATTTTCTTATTAACAGTTTTAAAGCTAGGACCACTTTCACTTAATGGCTTAATATTTAAATTGTGTGCTGGTTGGGGTGTCACAACATTAGCTATAACTTCTGTACGCCTATTTATATTCGGCATTTTTACTACCGGCTTTTCTTTCAGTCTTGGTATTTTTTTAAACATGACCTCTAAGCTCTCGGCTTCTATTGCCCTGTCAAGGGGCTGGGGCGCATCTTTGTTGGTTAGTGAAGCCGGTACACCACTAGGTGCACTTGGACTAGGCTCTATTAGACCCGCTCCGGTTTCCTCAAACGCAATAAACTCACTTTCTTCGTCTGGCTGACATAATTTTAAAAAAGGGCAGCCAGCACAGGCTATCCTGCCTAAAGGTTGGCATATCTCTGGCGCGCCTGGTGCTAATTCTGGCAACTGCACCACCGCTAACCTATCACCGCTCATTGGCAAGACATCCTGCTTGCTTTTAACTGCCTCTTCACTAGATGTCGGTACATCAACTAGGGTTTTCTCACCCCTCTCTTGCCAGGCCTCCACTTTACTCTCCACGGTTATCACCAAAGAAAACTTCTACGGTTATTTGTTTTTCTGGAACTCCATTTTGAACCAGTTGCTGCCAAATGTCACGCGTAAAATTTGTTGTACCGCATAAATAGTAACATGTATCAGGCGTCAATTGTTCGAGCTCGTTAATTGTAAAACGTTTATTTAGATAGGGGCTATTAGCTTGGCGTGTAATGTAGTAAGTGCACTTAAAATTATCATACTGGCCTACAAGTTGGTCTATACTTGTTTGAAAAATTATATCATCTACGGTTTTATTGGTATAAAACAATGATAATTTATCGGGTTTACCCTGGGTCAACTTATTACGAATAATGGAGAATAATGGCGAAATACCAACACCACTACCAATAAATACTGCCGGTACACCACTAAACGCATCAAAGAAACCATAAGCATAGCTAATTAAAAAAGTGTCGCCAACCTTCAAGTTGGTTAGCTTGGTAGAAAACAAACCCACCTTCTTGACTGTTATTTGGGAAGAGTGGTCTGAAGGAATACTAGACAAACTATAGGCCTTGCCTTCAGGTATATTAGTGTCATCAAAATAAACTGAAATATACTGGCCGGCTTCGGCTGGCAAAGGCCTGCCATCTACAAGAAAGTTAATAGACCAGACATCATGGGTTTGTTTAATTACTTTTGTTACTTTAGCTTCCAATTTTTCCATTTTTTATTCCTCAATAGAACTAGTGAATTATGCAATTTTCAACATATTTTTCCATTTTCTGTTTAATTTGATCAAATTCTGTTTCGCTGTAGCTTGTTTCTGTTTCAAACCTTGGATTAAGAGTGCGTCCCGGCCGAAATTTATTAAAGGCGTATCTAGGTGCTCCTTGAACTAATTGCCCCATCAAGTCAAAGTCGTCTTCTTCATCCGGTTTAAAAATAATTTGCGACTTAACCACGGTAGTTCTAAATTCATAAGCAATACCAGCATTCATAATAATTTTGATACTTTGAAGCACCGCTTCAGTGTTGACGGGGTAGGCCACTATTTTGGAATACTTACCAATTGGCCCTTTGATATCCATTGCAATATAGTCAACCAGCTTAGCCTCTAGCAGCTTCTTAATCATGCCCGGGTGCGTTCCATTACTATCCAATTTTGTTGAATAGCCAAGCATTTTCAGCTTCTCGAAAAATAATGGTAGATCAGCATGCATGGTTGGTTCGCCACCACTTACTACCACCCCTTCCAGCCTTCCTACTCTTCTTTGTAAAAACTCTAAAATGTCTTCTTCGGGAATGGCTGGGGCATATTTTTCTGGTAGCACCAACTCTGGGTTGTGACAATAGCCACAGCGCATGTTACAGCCTATTGTAAAGATGGCGGCGCTAGTTTTGCCCGGATAGTCCACTAATGACAGCTTTTGAATTCCACCTATTTTCATTTGATAGCTTTTTCATAGTGCTTCCGCATGCCAAATTCGGCTTGCTTTCCATCGTTCCAACGTACTGTCGGCGTTAAGAAACCCACCACACGAGAATAAATTTCACAGCCTGCTTCACACTTAGGGCAAAATTCATGTTCTCCACTTAAGTAGCCATGGTTCTCGCAAACAGAAAAGCTAGGGCTGAAGGTAAAGTACGGTAAGCTATAGTTTTCACAAATAGTTTTAACCAATTTCTTAATAAGTTCTGGATCCTCCACTTGCTCACCTAGGAAAAAGTGGATGACGGTGCCTCCGGTATATTTGGTTTGCATTTCGTCTTGTAATTCCAACAATTCGTAGAGGTCGTCGGTATAATTAACAGGCAAGTGGGTGGAGTTGGTGTAAAAAGGGGCTACTGGCTCTTTTCCAATACCATTAGCAAAATGTGAATTGTCAAAATCCCTTTGATCAATGCGGGCTAAACGGTAGGTGGTGCCTTCCGCCGGTGTTGCCTCAAGGTTGAAATTATTCCCAGTCTCTTCTTGGAAGTCTATTAGGCGCTTTCTCATATAGTCAAGCACGTTTTCTGCAAACTTCTTCCCTTCGGCTGTGCCAATATCCTTTCCAATTAGGTTCAGTGCTGCCTCATTTGCGCCAATTAACCCAATGGTAGAGAAGTGGTTGGTCCAATATTGTCCAGTTGACTGTTTAATGGAGCGTAGATAATGTTTAGTGTAGGGATATAAATTAGCCTCTGTTAAACGCTCTAATGTTTTTCGCTTAGCTTCTAAACTGTCTTTAGCTAGAATCATCAAACGGTCCAGCCCTTTATAAAAAGCTTTTTCGTTTTTAGCTTTCATAGCCAGTCGAGGCAAGTTAATTGTCACCACCCCCACAGATCCAGTCATCGGATTAGAACCAAATAACCCCCCGCCCCTGTATTCCAATTTGCGGTTATCAATCCGTAAACGACAGCACATAGAGCGAGCATCGCCTGGGTCCATATCGCTATTTATAAAATTACTAAAATAAGGAATACCATACTTAGCGGTCGCCTTCCAGAGGTCAGCGATCACTGGGTTATCCCAGTCAAAGTCTTTAGTTATATTATACGTAGGAATTGGAAACGTAAATACGCGCCCCGTCGAATCACCCTCTACTAACACCTCAAGTAGCGCTTTATTGATAATATTCATTTCTTCCTGATAGTCGCCGTAGTTAGTGTCTTGAATCTCGCCGCCAATAATCACAGGGTTGCCAGCTAAGTATTCAGGCACATTAAGGTCTAGGGTGATATTGGTAAAAGGCGTCTGAAACCCAACCCTAGTCGGCACATTGACATTAAAAACGAACTCTTGCAAGGCTTGTTTAACTTGTTTGTAATCTAAGCCATCGGCGCGGACAAAAGGGGCGAGCAGTGTGTCAAAGTTGCTAAAAGCTTGAGCACCAGACGCTTCACCTTGGAGTGTGTAAAAATAGTTTACTATTTGGCCAAGCGCTGAACGTAGATGCTTAGCCGGTTTACTAGAAATTTTACCCGGCACACCAGTAAAGCCTTCACGCAGCAAATCTAATAAATCCCAACCCACACAATACACGGATAACAGGCTAAGGTCGTGCACATGGAGGTCACCGGCCCGGTGCGCTTCTCCTATTTCTTTGGCGTAAACCTTGTCTAACCAATAATCCTTAGTAACTGCAGAAGAAATGAAATTATTTAACCCCTGTAAAGAATAGCCCATATTACTATTCTCTTTAATCTTCCAGTCTAAATCTCCCAGGTATGAATCCATTAAGTCAATGTGTCCATCTATTGCAATCCGCCGCATGCGCTCATGCTGGTCACGGTATAAAATATAAGCTTTAGCAGTCTTTTTGTACTTGGAAGCAATTAGTACGTCTTCGGCAATGTCTTGTATTTGTTCTACCGTAGGTACTTGGTTTGTTATATTTTTAGACGCCTGCTTTATGACGGATTGCGCTAAAAGCTTAGCCACAGAACCGTTATATTCACCAGTTGCTTGTCCAGCCTTCTTTAAAGCATTCTCTATTTTTTGCGCATCAAACTTAACCACAACATTGTTGCGTTTCTTAATTTTAGTGTACATACCCCTCCTATTTAATTGGACTTTTATTTTGCACACGCTATATGTAGCGTATTAATACAATCATAATCCCTTATATATAGCGTGTCAATCAACTTATGGTGGTTTTTGTGACACATATCACAAAATGCTTATGTTATTTTTACCACACTACTTTTTTAGTATTTTTATAAGAGGGGAGCTATATTTTTAATTATTTAGCGTATTCAGTAGCACGAGTTTCTCTAATAACATTCACTTTAATAGTGCCTGGATACTGCATAGTGCTTTCAATTTTAGTGGCTATGTCACGGGCTAATTTAATAGCACTAAGGTCGTCTACATTCTTAGGACTAACTATTACCCGTACTTCTCTACCAGCGCTAATGGCATAAGCCTTGTCTATTCCAGGAAAGCTAGTAGCTACATTTTCAAGTTCGCGCATGCGGTCGGCAAAGTTCTCCGAACTAACATTCCTAGCACCCGGCCGGGCCGCCGAAGCCGCATCTACAATCCGCACAATTATGGCCTCCGGGGTAGTTGGCTCAATATCATCATGATGGGCTTCTATGGCATGGGCAATGCGCTCATCCATACCATATTTCCTCGCGAGCTCTGCACCTATTAAGTGGTGCTTTCCTTCAATTTTATGAGTAACGGCTTTGCCCATATCGTGCAACAGAGCGGCCGTTTTAGCAATCCTAACGTCTGCGCCAATCTCTTCGGCAATTTGCCCAGCAATATGGGCCATCTCTACACTATGGAGTAATACATTCTGACCGTAACTTGTTCTAAATTTTAATTCACCCACTAAGTGAACTAGCTCGCGTGGCAAGCCTATTATTCCAACCTCCCTAACGGCATCTTCACCTGCCCTGATTATTTCCTTATCAATGGTTTTTTGAGCTTTCTCGACAACTTCTTCTATCCTGCCTGGGTGAATGCGCCCATCCTTCATCAGCATTTCTAAAGTTAGGCGAGCAATTTGACGCCTAACTGGGTCAAAAGAACTTAGAACAATCATACCCGGCGTATCATCCACTAATATATCCACACCGGTGGCCCTCTGGAGCGCTTGAATGTTCCGCCCCTCTTTACCGATAATACGACCCTTCATTTCTTCATCCGGTAACTTCAACGCCGTCACAGTTCGTTCTGCAGTAACTTCTGATGACATTCGTTCCATAGCGGTCACCAGTATCATTTGCGCTTTGTCTTCGGCCGTCTCTTCTGCATCTTTTTGCAGTTTACCAATTAGCCCTACAAGATCCTTTTTAATGTCACGTTCGGTCATTTGTAGTAGTTTCTCAACCGCATCCTTTTTAGTTAAACGGGCAATTTTTTCTAATTTTTCCTGCTGTCGCCCACGAATAGCCCGTATTTCATCTTTTAAAACTTCAACTTCATCTTCTTGCTTGCGCAATGACTCATTGCGTTTATCTATTTCATCTAATTTTTTATCTAGACTAGCTTCTCGATTAGCCAACCTTGCTTCAGTACTTTTCCACTCTTTTCGCCTATCTGCCTCTTCTTTTTTTGCTTCTTCCGCAACTTTTAAGGCCGCCTCTTTTGCTTTAAGTAGCAGGTCGCTCGCCTCTGTCTTGGCAGCCGCAATAGCTTGTTCACTTTTAGCTTTACCGGCATTCCCACGTGACTTTTCATAAGCTAAAGTGCCGCCAACTCCAGCAATTAGACCAATTGCGGCTAATATAATCTCCATATTCTTCTTCCTCTCTTAACTATAGCTGGCCAAGTGTTCGTCTTGACAAAAAGATTTAATACAGCTTAGTTAGTGTTTCAAAAATTAATAAATTTATAGATATTATTTCTATACCTATACAAACTATTGTAGTGCTAATAGAACTTGGGCGCAAGTAGCAAAAGTTTCACTTACGTGGACTGGTAATGTGCGCAGGACGCCCATAATCTGGTATTACTATCTTGTCATCTTGTCCAGCCTTAAGCCGGCTCTCACCTTCCCTCATCCAGTCTTTTGTAGTTACCCCCACTATCGGTACATTCAATGAATAGGCTAAAGTATTTACAACAGTGGCGCCAATCCTTAAGCCGGTAAAACTACCAGGACCCTTGAAATAAACTATAGCATTTATGTCATTTAAACTTAGGTTAGGTTTTATGGCTTGAATAGACTCTTCCATAAAAGTAAAAATACCCTTGGACAGCTCTCGTCCGCTTTCCCATGCAAAGTCATAGCTCTCCCCATCTTCTAAACTAACTTTAAAAATAGTTTTATTTTGACTGGTATCAAGAAATATAATCATACTAATTTTTCCATCTTGTAAGGACTTTCTTAATGGCAGGATAATTATCAAGACCAGTAAAAATTAACTCACGACCATCTTCTTTATAATTAATTTTAATGACTAAACGTTTATTAGGTAAAATTTCTTTAGCTACCGTAGCCCACTCAATTATTATGATGTTATTTTCATCACTTGCCGCCTCAGCTAATTCTCCGCTCATTATGCCAGCATCTTCTAAACGATAAAAGTCGTAGTGGGTTAACTGTAAATTTTTTGGGGCATCATAGACCCGGCTAATGGTAAAAGTAGGACTTTGGACAGGTTGCTTTACCCCAAGCCCGCTAGCGATACCCTGAGTTAAGGTCGTTTTTCCAGTACCTAGGTCGCCACTTAGTTCAATGAATTCGCCACCACTTAAAGCCTGGCCAATTACCTGCCCAAGCTTAAGTTGGCTTGCTTCGTTTGGTATAGAAATATTCATTATGGTTAATTATAGCATAATGCTCTATAATGGTTATAGTATGCGTATTTCAAACGAAACCATGAAAAAGGTGCTCGTACGCAGTGGTGTGGCTACTGAAGAGCAATTTGAAACTTTAAGGGAAGAGGCTGAAAAGCTGACTATCCCTATTCAAGAGCTCGCTGAACAAAAAGGCATAATAAATGATGAAACCTTAGCCCAAGCCTACGCTGCATATAGTGGCACCCCATATATAGAGCTAGACCCTTCAAAAATTCCGTTTGAAACGCTCTCTATCATACCAGAACAAACGGCCCAACAATATAAAGCCGTCCTTTTTCAGATAGACGAAGACGGCACACCACACCTAGCCATAGATGACCCTGACGATATTGTAGCTATAAACTTTATTGAAAAAGCCTTAGGTAGACCAGCTAAAATTTATATTGCTTCCACTTCTAATATCCAAAGCGCCCTGGGCGTCTACCGCTCTAATGTAGACAAAGAACTTGAAGATGTAATAGAGACGCAGCGCGAAAAAGATGGCGCCAGGGTTGAGGTTGATGAGGAGATTGACGAAAACTCACCAATAGCTAAGACTATAAACTTACTATTAGAGTACGCTATTCGCTCAAATGCCAGTGATATACATATAGAGCCAAGGGAAGAGTTCATCCAAGTGCGCTACCGTATTGACGGCGTCTTAAAAGAAGTGAATCGCCTGCCAAAAAATGTCATGCACCCATTGGTCAGCCGTGTTAAAATTTTGTCTAACCTAAAAATTGACGAGAGACGCGTCCCTCAAGATGGTCGATTTAAGGTAAATGTTGGCGGCAAGCGTTATGCATTACGCGTCAGCACACTACCAGTAAGTGATGGCGAAAAGATAGTGATTCGTATTTTAGATGAATCAAACCAGGCGGTTTCACTTAAAGAATTGGGCTACTGGGGTAAAACCTTAAGGGACACCCTAAGTGCCATGGCCGAACCTGATGGCATGGTTTTAGTAACCGGTCCCACTGGTAGTGGTAAATCTACCAGCCTTTTTAGCATGCTTACAATGATAAATAGCCCCGAGCTTAACATAAGCACCATAGAAGACCCAGTTGAATATAAGATTCCTGGAGTAAACCAAACCCAAACGAACCCGAAAGCTGGCATGACGTTTGCCACGGGACTGCGCTCGTTACTACGCCAGGACCCTAACGTTATCATGGTTGGTGAAATTAGAGACAGTGAAACCGCCGGTCTTGGCGTCCAAGCCGCTTTGACGGGCCACTTAGTTTTTAGCACCCTGCACACCAATAACGCTGCTACCTCACTACCTCGGCTGCTAGATATGGGCATTGAGCCCTTCCTCATCGCCAGTACCGTTAAATTAGCAATTGGGCAAAGATTAGTGAGGCGTATTAACCCCGAGACGCGCATAGCCTACACTCCAACCGAGCAAGAAATCATATCTATCCTAACATCGCTAGGCTTTAGCCAAGAAGATATGGGAAAAATACATGAATTAGAAAAGAAGGCTAAAGCTGATGGCATTGGTGAAGACGTACCGCTTAGCAGCAATGGTAGCACGATTACCACGCTGTACAAAACCGATGAAAATGACAATGACGGTGGCTCTATAAGCGGCTACCGTGGTAGGCGGGGTATATACGAAGCCTTCGTCAATGACTCCTCCATTCAAAAGCTAATTACCGCTAACGCAACTAGCGAAGAGATTCATAACCAAGCCCTAGAAAATGGCATGGTGAGCATGACAATGGATGGGTTTATTAAGTGCCTAAGGGGTGAGACAACAATAGAAGAATTAATGCGAGTGGTGAGGAATTAACAATGCCAATTTATAATTATGAAGCAATAGACAGAAATAAAGCTATCACCAAAGGTAGCCTGGAGCAAGAAAACCGTGAAGCGGCTATTAAGGCTTTAGTCTCTCAGGGGCTTCGTCCTATTAAAATAGAAGAGGCAAAAACAACAGGCTTAAATAGGAGCATTAGTCTAGGCTCTGCTACCCGTAAAATTAAAAGCCACGATCTTGTTATCTTAACCCGTCAGCTGAGTGTTATGATTGGCGCTGGCGTTCCAATCATTAGGTCACTAAGCTCTCTATCTTCTCACGCCCCAAAGAACTCTTCAATCACCCCCATATTAAATGAAGCCATTAAAGATATTGAAGGTGGCCTCACACTTAGCGAAGCTTTTGCCAAGCATCCACACACTTTTAATAATATTTATGTAAATATGGTAAAAGCTGGCGAAACAGCGGGAATTTTAGACGAAATTTTAAACCGCCTAGCCATACAGCAAGAAAGAAGTGCCAGTATGAGCCGTAAAATACGTGGCGCCATGGCCTACCCCATGGTGTTGTTATTTGTCACCATAGCGGCTTTCTTTGGCTTAATGATTTTCATTATTCCACAAATTGGCTCCATAGTAAAAGAATTGAGTGGTGACGATGTTTCGCTCCCAGCCCTAACAGTCGTCATGCTTAATTTAAGTGATTTCTTCGTAGAATACTGGTATTTGGTACTACTAGGGATGGCCTTGGTGTTTGGGATTTTTCGCTACATTATATCTACCAAAAAGGGGAAGCAGTGGTGGCACCGGTTTATCATTAGCATTCCTGGCATCGGCCCCCTGATTACAAAAATAATAGTTGCTCGCTTTACCCGCACATTCTCATCACTCATGAGTGCTGGTGTACCCGTGCTTGAAGCTATAGAAGTTACCGGGGGAGCAGTTGGTAATGTCATTTATAAAGATGCCCTAGATGATGCGATGGAAAAGGTAAAGAATGGCGCAGTCTTGTCTCAAGTTTTAGAAGAAGCGAACCTTTTCCCAGCTATTGTGCCGCAAATGCTAGCCGCCGGCGAAGAAACCGGCCAAATTGACACTATCCTGGTTAAGGTTGCCGATTACTATGACGAAGAGGTAGATGTGGCTGTTAATAGTATTAGTTCAATTATAGAGCCGGCAATGATTGTCGTTATGGGAACCATGGTGGGGCTAGTTGCGGCTAGCGTGATGGTACCAATTGCCCAAATGTCACAAAATATTCAAGGCTAAAGCTCTATCTCCACCAATCCCCTTATGGTATAATAGAGAGCGTAACTAAATGTGGGCATAATGTCAGAAATACTTTTTTATAAAAACAAACCACTATTCGGCTTAGAAATTAATAGCACCGCCATTAAGGCTATGGCTATTAATAATAAAATGGTGGTTACAAGCTATGGCCTTCGTGACGTTGACCCATTAAAAATGAACAATGAGGTTGAAGACGAAGAGGGGTATATTACCGAACAGCTCAACCAACTCCTAACAGAAGACATTATCGGTAGCCTTGGCACTAAACATGTGGTTGTAGGCATCCCTACGGCTAAAACATTTTCTAGAACTTTTACCTTCCCAAGGAAAATTGAAAAAAATCTTAAAGATGCCATAAACCTTGAAGTTGAGCAGTATATTCCCTTACCACGGGAGTCTCTATACATAGACTTTCAAATTATAGAAAGAACTAAAACAGACATTATTATCCTACTCAACGCTTCGCCAAAAAAGTATGTTGACACCATATACCAATCAGTAGCTGCCGCCGGGCTCCTCCCGGTACTAATTGAACCGAATATTAATGCCATAGCGCGTGTTTTAAGAAAAACCGAAAAGGGCGACCTATCAACTATCATAGTTGATATTGGCGCGGCCAATACAGACATCGCAATATTGGATGGTGGTATGGTTAGGGTAACTGGTGGTGTGGCGGTTGGTGGCAACACCCTTACGTTAAATATTTCAAAAAATATGAACGTTAGCTTAGAAAATGCCTATCAACTAAAAGTACTTAACGGAATTGCCTCTAGTAATAGGCAAAAGACCATAAAAAAAGCTGTACTTCCAGTACTTGAGACTATAACTAACGAAATAAGGCGAGTAATGCGGTATTACGCCGACAGAGTGGACCCAGACGTAAAGTTTGAACAGCTATTAATTGTAGGAAATGGGGCTAATATGCCAGGGTTAGGAGATTACATGACTAATGAGCTTTATATAGCTGCCCGTGTGGCTGCACCTTGGGAGAAATTAAATTTTGAAAAATTAAAGCCACCAACCAAACAGGTAAAACCACAATTAATTGCAGTCTCTGGTTTAGCCTGCTTACCACCAAAGGATGTAACGTTCTAATGATTACACTATTGCCCTATAAAGCCCGTACAACTTTGCGCTTAGCCAGAAGAAACAGCGCCCTATTAAAATGTATCCTAGCAATTACAGTTGTTGGTTTATTTGTCGGCGGCTACTACCTTGCCATCGATAAAAATATAAAAGATATCCAAATAGCGGCCGAGAGTCAAATACAGCAAGATAATCAAAAAAATAAGGACCGCATACAAAAAGAGGCAGCTGCTAAAGGCCAAGCTGCGCAAATTCAAGCGTCTTTAACAGAAGCCAAGCAAACGCTAGCCCAGCCATCATACTTTAAATTTTTAACAACTTTTGCCGCAAGCTTACCAAAAGGCGTTATTGTAAAAGACCTCAACCTAGAAACTAAGGATTTTGGTCAGCCTATAGAGATTAAAGTATACGCTACGACCAGCAACGCTATAACGGGTATCAAAAAATCATTCACAGAAAGTAATAATATATTCCATGATGTTAATGTGGAATCGATAAACGCCCAAGATGAGACAGTGCCAGGCTACCCCATAGCCGCCACGCTTAAATTCTCAGTTAACCAGGAGGCCCTAAAGTGAAACAAAAAGACAAAACACCAAATAGTATGGCAAAAAACCTGGACAAGGCACTTATAGCTATCCTTGCACTAGTGATTATTGCCGTTACCTATGGCGCATATACAGCCTACACCAACCTACTAAATACTAGCAAAGAAGTAACTACCGCTGTCCAAAAATCGCGTCAAGAAGCGGCGCCAATGCAAAACCTTGATGAGATGGAAGAAAATAATAACAAATACCGGGATGTTCTTGAAATAACACCTAAGTTAACCGTCCCAGTAGCGGAGGTGCAAACGGTTGGTGCAACAGACTTGGAAAAGTATGCTAAGTTAACGGGCATTAGGATTACCAACACAGATTTTGGTGGGGGCAGCTCTACCCAAGAAGACGGCGCTAGCTCAAGTGCTGCTAATACAATTGCTATTAAAACTACTGGTTCCTATCCTATGAACTCTATCTTGCAATTTGTCCAGTTAATAGAAAATAACCTCCCTGCCATGCACCTTACGGCCATAGAATTGCAAGGCACTGACGGAACAAATGTTAAATTAAATTCCATGACTATAGGAGTTGCTACAAAATGAATAAATTAATAACTATCTTAAAAAATTATTGGTTCACTATTTTTGTCATTTTACTTCTTGGCGTAGCCATAATAATAGTCATTCAGTTTAACTCTATAGTAAACGATAGCATTAATGCGACTAACACTACACCAACCAACAGTAGCGCTCCCCTTAATGCTGGTAGCGGTGTATCTAGTCCATCACAAAATAGCCCTACAACCTTTGATGAGGCAACTGCCAATAGGTTGCGAGAGATGAAACCCGCCGCTGAAGTAGGCGCACCGCCTGCACTAAACCTGTCTGGACGAACTAATCCTTTCGTTAATTAGGCTATGATATAATAACCATATGCTGATTGTTGGAGAAAAATTAATAGATATGCCAGTGCTCAGCTTACAAACTGGGACGGAAATTGCACGCACTGATGAACCAGTAATAGACCCAGCCAATCTAAATATTATTGCTTACAAGCTTCAAGGGCGTCTCCTGAGTGATAAAACACAAGATTCATACATGAGAACTGCCGAAATTCGTGAATACTCACCGCTTGGATTAATTGTTGATAGTAGTGATGAAATACTGCTGCAAGAGGATGTTATTAAAGACAAAAACATCTATGAGTTAAAGTTTTCTCCTATTGGCCTAAAAGTCATAGATGAAAATAACCGGCGCTTAGGCAAAGTAACTGGCTATACAGTTAGTATACCCTCTTTTAGCATCCTTCAGCTTAAGGTGGCGAGAGGTGGGCTAGCGTTAATCACAGAAACAGAGAAATTGATTCACCGCTCACAAATTGTAGCCATAGATGACACTACAGTTACAGTCAAGACCACCGCTCATAAGCTAAAAGATGTTACGCCAATCATAAACACAGAACCCATCATTAATCCATTTAGAAGCAACAAGCCATCTCAAGAAATGCCTTCTTCGTTTTCAGACTCTAGCACCTCTTGAATTAAACTATACTGATAGCCCTTCCCTAATAAGTATTTTATAAACTTAGCTTTATCTTGATAACGGTGCGCTCTTTTTTGGATAACCTTTCTTATCTCTTCTTCGTCATTCCTCATACCATTAGCCAAAACCTGCTCTATAATTGCCTGTGCAATGCCTTTTTGCTTAAGTTCCATTGTTAGGACCCGTTGGCTTACACCTTTTGACAAATTTCTATTTTGCACCCAATAATTAGCAAATACCTCATCATTAAGATAATTTTTCTCTTTTAATTTAGAAATAATTAGCGGTATTAAAGAGGCAGCCATCCCCACCTTCTCTAGTCTTTTGCCATTTTTTACAAAATACTTTGGACGGGTTAGTCGATATAGATAATCTTCAACCTCTTTGACAGAGCGGGGTCTACTTAGTGCATAAACTAGTGCACGGGAATAGTATTTACTAAACTCCCCCTCTTGCTTTAGCCAGGCTATTTCATCGCTACTATAATGGCGCCCAACTTTTACTTTATGCTGAACTACTTGCGCTATATCCAAACTAAAGGCATAGGCGCCATCTAAAAATATATTTATTCTGTCCGGGTTTTTTATTTGGGCAGAAAGTTTTGTTACCTCCATAAAAAGTTATGAGCGAAGCTATCAGTTTTCGTCACTAAAGACTTTGTTGCGCACCTGGGTTTCTATTTTCTCCATAACTTCTGGATTTTCTTTGAGATAGCGCTTAGTTGCTTCCCGGCCTTGCCCAATTTTACTGCCCTCGTAATCAAACCAAGCACCGGCTTTACCCACGATGTCATTAGTTACCGCTAAGTCTAGTACGTCACCCGTTTTAGAGATGCCTTCATTATACATTATGTCGAACTCTGCTACCCTGAATGGCGGTGCAATTTTATTTTTAACCACCTTCACCTTGGTGCGGTTGCCAATTATGTTGTCGCCTTCTTTTATCTGACCAATGCGCCTAACGTCCAGCCTGACGGAAGAGTAGAACTTCAAGGCATTTCCACCAGTAGTAGTTTCTGGGTTGCCAAACATTACGCCAATCTTCATTCTAATTTGGTTTATAAAGATGACAGTGGCTTTACTTTTATTAATTATTCCGGTCAATTTCCTTAAAGCCTGGCTCATTAGGCGAGCTTGTAACCCCATATGGCTATCGCCCATATCACCATCAATCTCTGCCTGCGGAACTAAAGCAGCAACGGAGTCAACGACGATTAGGTCAACCGCATTCGAACGGACAAGGGTTTCAACTATTTCTAATGCTTGCTCACCGTTGTCCGGCTGAGATACCAACAAGTTTTCGGTGTCTACACCTAAACGCCGTGCGTACGCTGGGTCTAGGGCGTGCTCAGCATCGATAAAGGCGGCTGTACCACCATGCTTTTGGTTTTCGGCTATCGCATGAAGTGCCAGAGTGGTCTTTCCGGAAGACTCAGGCCCAAAAATCTCTATAATTCGGCCTTTTGGGTAACCACCCCCAAGCACCAAGTCGATCCCAAGGGCGCCAGACGATAATAGCTCAACATCAACAGCCTTTGAATCGCCAAGGCGCCTAATAGCACCGTCGCCAAACTGTTTATTGATTTGCTCTTGCGCGAGGCCTAGCGCTTTCAAACGCGCATCGCTCTTCTCTGGTTTTTCTAATTTACTAGTAGAGGCGCTTACTCTTGCTTTTGCGGTCTCTTTGGGTGTTGCGGTCTTTTTAGCCATAATTCTCCTCCTTAATTTATATATCTAATTATACGTTATTTATCACAAATTTGCTATAATAAGACTATGACAAAACAGCGCACAAGTAGCCATGGCTTTACACTTATAGAAATAATTGTTGTAGCTACTTTATTTATTATTTTAGGTATAGTCTTTTTTATACAATTTTCCAATCTTGAGGCGAAAAACAGGGATGATAAACGTAAAACTTCTATCAATGCCATGTACTACACGCTAGAAGAAGTCTATCATCCTGCTAATGGCTATTATCCAGTTAAGATAAGTGTAGAGTCTTTACCATCGGTGCCAGAAGAAGCCCTTAAGGATGTAAATGGTGTTATGGTGGGAACTAAAGATAGTGAATTCCGTTATGAGCCTAAAAATTGCACTGATAATAAATGCCAATCCTACACTTTACGAACAACCTTAGAAAAAGAAGATGACTTTATTAAAAAGAGTCGTCATAAATAACTTAGCCCGTTCCTATCTACTCCGCTTGGTCCAGTTGGCCTATCTCACGCAGGTGACGTAGGGCCTTTTTGGTTACCCGTCGTCCACGCGGCGTCCTTTCTATAAAACCTAGCTGCAATAAATAAGGCTCATAGAAGTCCTCTATGGTTGTGGCTTCATCGCCTGTTAGGGCGGCAATTGTATTTAAGCCTACGGCATTCTCGCCATAGTTATCTACTATCTGCAGCAGCAAGTTCCTATCCCCTGGGTCCAAACCTATATTGTCAATTTCAAGCAGCGTAAGGGCCTTTAGGGCATTATCTACATCAATGACACCATCACTATTTACGTCAGCATAATCCCTCACTCGCTTAAGCAACCTATTTGCAATACGAGGTGTCAGGCGGGCGCGGGTTGAAAGCAGCTGCAC
The DNA here is from genome assembly GCA_964346445.1 of uncultured Candidatus Saccharibacteria bacterium. Classification (GTDB taxonomy): domain Bacteria; phylum Patescibacteriota; class Saccharimonadia; order Saccharimonadales; family Saccharimonadaceae; genus JAGOZV01. The sequence goes on from CAYFUI010000005.1 coordinate 22,442, forward strand.
TGCATCGTCATGGATGGTACTATCTAAAATTTTGGCAGCCCTTTTTATAATTAAGCCAATTTCTTGATGACTATAAAATTCTAATCGATGAATATGACCAAACCTATCGCGTAACGGTGCCGCTAACGCCCCAGTCCGTGTGGTAGCACCAATAATGGTAAAGCGCGGTAAGTCTAATCTTACACTATGAGCACCGGGCCCCTTGCCAATCACTATGTCCAACTTGAAGTCCTCCATAGCACTATAGAGTATCTCTTCTACATTACGCCCTAATCGGTGAATCTCATCAATAAACAAGATGTCGCCATCTGCTAAGTTTGTTAAAATACTTGCAAGATCTGCCGCCTTTTCAATAGCCGGACCAGATGTTATCCTAATATCTTTACCAGTTTCATTAGCGATAACCGATGCCATGGTTGTCTTGCCCAGACCTGGCGGTCCATATAAGAGGACGTGGTCGATTGGTTCATTCCGTTTTTTTGCAGCATCTATAGCTAACTTCAGGTTCTTCTTTAATCTTGGCTGACCAATGTACTCATTAAAGGTTGCCGGACGTAGGGTCACCTCAATAACATGTTCGTCAGTGTAATTGTTATTATCTTCATCAAGTGTTGGGTCTACTATTCTTTCAACAGCCATTCTTCCATTATAGCACCTCTAAGCGCCCGTTCGGGGCGCGGCTTTAATAACTACTTACAAAATTTATAAATAAACTTTAAGTTTGTCTATTTTGCAAAGCCAGAGTAACTCGTTTTGCGGTTGGCAGTGTAGAATCAACCCCCTTCAAGGCTAAGGATGCATCGTTTAGAGTGTAGCCAAGAGCTACCAAGGCGTCCAACGCCTCGTCGTTTACATTCATTTCGGTTTGCGTGGTAGGCAACCCGCTAGTTGTAGCTGGTAAACCAACCTTATCAGATAAGTCCACCACCACCCTTTCTGCAGTTTTTTTACCAACACCCACCGCCTGCATTATATATTTACTATCAGCATGAGCAATGGCATTTCTAACTGTCTCTACATCACCTAGGCTCAGTATAGCTAGACCGGCCTTTGGCCCCACTCCTTGAACGGTGATTAACAGCTCAAATAAACGCTTACCGGCTAATGAAGAGAAGCCAAACAAGTCTTGTGACTGTTCCCTAACGTGGTGATAGGTGTAGTATTTTATAGGGGCATCCAATTTGGCGCGCTCATAATCACCTGTAGGCACTTTAATTTCATAACCCACACCATTAACATCTACAATAACCGCTTCTTTCATTTTTTCTGTGACGATTCCAGCTATATGCGCTATCATGCTTTCAATTATACCAGTTTTCGTTGGACTAACTAATTTACCAACGTGTAAGAAGTGAGTGGGTCATGGCAGCCGCCAAGGCGTCGGCACAATCGTCTGGCTTAGGCACCTCTTTAAGCCCTAGTCGCACTCGCACCATCTCTTGCATTTGTTTTTTCGAAGCCCGTCCATAACCTGTCATGGTTTGCTTTATCTCTAAGGGGGTGTACTCGTAGATTTTTAAGTTAGCCTGTTTGCCACTTAACATGGCGACGCCACGCGCATGGGCGACACTCATGGCAGTGGTGACATTTTGCGCAAAGTATAATTTCTCTATAGACATTTGGCTAGGTTTTGTTTCTAGAATTATTTCTTGTAAACCACTATATATCTCGACTAGCCGCTCTTCGAGCGGTGTATGAGCGGGTGTAGTAATGACACCTGCTGTTACCAATTTACTGCGGCCTGGAGCTAAGACATCTATAACGCCAAAGCCTAAAATGCCAGTACCTGGGTCTATACCAATTATACGCATGTACTAACCATTATAGTGCATCTTGACAAATATACGGACCGTGCAAGCAAGTAATTAAGCTGTAAACATTAATTTTTACGTTTACTAAAAAGCTTCTTTATTTCACTACGCCACTCCCAAAGGGCATAAAACACCCCACTTACCACTACCCCAGCCACGCCAAGCCACACCCAACCTGTTGCAGTTTCAGGTACTGCCAGTATCTTAACTCCATCACCAACTTTTGGCGGTGTAGCTAGCTTAATATTCCGACATCGACCAGTTTGTGGGTTTCGTTCTTGACCCGCTTTACACGGCTTTGGCACCTTAGGAACGGGAATTTTTCGACACCGACCAGTTTGCGGGTTACGGACCGAACCAGGCTTACATGGCTGCGGAGTTGGCTTTATTGGCACCTTCCGACACCTGCCGGTAGCCGGATTTCGCTCTTGCCCAGGACCACAAGCTTTAATGGCTACAGGCTTAGGGGTCGTACTAATCACTGCTAATTGGCTAGAAGTATTATTACTATTGGGCGATGGTGTAGTTAAAATAAAATTACCATCAACTAATGCCCAGCTTAGCCCCTCTTTGGTACTGGTATAGCTAACTTCATCAAATAGTGTTTCATTAAAATATAAACTAATTTTCCCAGCCGTATTGTTTAAAGAGAAATTTAAATTATTAATATTGTAAAGTGCCAAGTATTGTCCAGGATAGATGTGTAAGCTGGGCAGTGCATATTCTTTGCGACTACTTCCAGTGCCATTTTCAATAATAAGCTTTACACCGCTAAGACTTTCTACATTATTACCAAAATTGTACAACTCGATAAATTCATTACCGCCGTCAAGGCCTTTAGGATTTGCTAAAAATTCCACAATTTGAATGGCTGGCGGGGCCGTAGGGGCCAAGAGTGGGGGTGTATTAGTGGTGCCATTACCATTTTGGATACTCTCATTTTTTTCATCTTCTTCTTTATTCGCAGCCTCATCCTCGTCGTCCATGCGCCCACACTCTTCGCCTGGCTCTTGAAAGCCCTCCAGTAAAGGACAGTTATCTTCTATTTGATATGTACCCAAGGGCGCCTCAAGGTCTATATAAGGTATAACAGTGAAGTCATCGCTGGTGACACCACTGTATGTTAAAACACCTTGCTGGTTTGCGCGCCGACCAAAAGCCGCCTCTCCTTTTAGATTTAATGCACCAGGATGGGTACCCCATTCCACCCTGTCATGCTCAACTTGTCCTTCTACTAATAGGACTTTACCTTTATCATTCCCAAGACCTTGACTAAAAGAAGGGAAGTTAAAAATTTCTGGGTTTGCAAAAGCCGGCTCAAAAGAACCTATCCGGGCCACTCCTCCCGCTTTAATGTAATATTTGGCATTTGGGCTGGCGGGCTCAAAACACGCTAGTTTGCGCTTACTGCCGTCAGTAAAATTGGCGGCCACGCTAGCGTAATAGATACACCAATTTGACACATCCACGTCATCTTCTGAGTCATTTTTAATAACTATAGCCTCATGCAGGTGCGAGAGTAGGTCGCTGGCAGAAATTTTACGCACCTGCACTTGGTTAACAAGAACTTGCGTATTAGCTGCAAAAACCACTGGTGAACTTGCACTTCCGAGAGCAATTAATGAAGCAAGCAACAGTTTAATTATGCTAAGCGAAATACGCATAATTTAATAATAATGCGTATTTAAGATATTTGCAAGCCTTTTTTAATATAATTTTAAGCTTAGTTACATTTTGGGCATTTTACTCAGGTGAATCTGCATTCGTATAAACGTTTACTACATCATCTAGGTCGTCTAACGCATCTAATAATTTATCAAGCTTGGCGGCCACTTCATCAGAATCAACCATTACCATATTTTTTGGCACATACTGTAAATCTGCCTCTATCACCTTCAAGCCACCATCGGTAATCGCCTGCCGGACATTTGCTAATTCTTTTAAAGGTGTATAGACCAGCAGCTCTCCTTCTTCTTCGTTTGCGTCTTCGGCCCCGGCTTCTAGTACGGCAAGCAGCGCATCTTCGCCGGTAGCACCTACCCTTATTACACCTTTGCGCTCAAACTGAAAAGCTACACTCCCCTCGTCTGCCATAGAGCCACCATTTTTAGCTAAGGCAGTTTTAACTTCTGGCAGTGTACGGTTACGATTATCTGTGGCTGTCTCAATAATTAAACCTACGCCGCCCGGCCCGTAGCCTTCGTAGGTAATTTCTTGCATAACGGCATTATTTTTATCCGCCACCCTATCAATGGCCCGTTGAATATTAACAAGCGGCATATTAGCAGCGCGTGCCTTTTCAATTGCCATAGCTAAGGCAGGGTTTAGAAGCGGATCAGGACCACCGCGTGCTGCAATCGCAATTTGGTTTCCAAGCTTAGTAAAAATAGCGCCACGTTTTGCGTCATTCGCCCCTTTGTCGCGTTTAATTTTAGACCACTTACTATGACCGGCCATACTTTTCCTCCCCTTGTAGTTATACGGTTATCTTACTGTAATTATACAATAATATTTGAACTTCTCAAATCGTATTTAGTCCGCCTGACTAAAATAAGGGTAAAACAGGCCATAATAAAAAAACAGATAAATGTAGCGACCGGGGTAATGCCAACTTCTATTTGCGCCCATTGCCATTCAGATAGAACCGTTGCAACATTTATCATATAACCGAGTAACCAATTCGCTGGCTCGCCTAAAATGGTGGCTATACTCGGTGTGAATATAGCCGCCAACCCTCCAATAAATGTAAGTAGCATGGCCAGTGGTATAAAAGGTAAGATTAATAAATTCGCCACCAATGATACGGTTGAAAGCTGCCCAAATGTTAATAAAATAAGTGGCAAGGTAACAAGCTGCGCCGCCACAGTCTCTCCAAGAATTTGGCGGATTGCACCAGGGGGCGTATCGCCAAAAAAATATTTATGCAAAAGTGGTGCCACCACTATCACCCCAAGGAAAGAGCAAAATGACAGCAGCCAGCCCACGTCACCCCAGGCATAACTTGGACGCCAGGCTACCGTTATAAATGCCACAAATATAAGGAGGATAATAGGATGAAAAGTACGCCCATAATACCAGGCCGCTAAACTTAATAGCGATACTAAGCCGGCTCTTGTCATGCTAGGACTTAAGCCGGTTATCGCAACAAAACTAATAATCATCAACAGAGCACCTAGAGTGGAACTAAATTTAGACAGCTTGGCAAAGACCCTTCTGGCAAATCGTACTAAAATTGTTAAATTATAACCACTGGCAACTACTATATGGGTGAGTCCAGCTACTTGAAGGGCGGTATAAAGTTGACCCGGCAACGCACTTTTTTGTCCCACTAGGTAACCTATTCCTAAGCTAGCCTGAGGCTCTTTGAGGCTTTGACGTATCTTAGTAGCAAACCAATCACGAACCGTTAACGGTACATCACCTGGGGTTGGACGAAGGACGCTAACTAGCTGCCCGCCATTTAAAGTGGCTACAAAATTGCCAAAGCCTTGGCTTAAGACGCCACGCACTTTAACTACATCGTTGCGCCGTGGAAGAACGGCTGTTTTAAGTTGCAACCAAATTAGCCCAGTTGCATTCTTTCCATTTACCTGCTTTACCTGTATTCTTAATTGCCTTTTGCCATCCTCTGTAATATCTATATCGTCTGCCACTGTACCTAAGATGGTTACCATGCTCCCAAAAAGTGGCGTAAATGCTGCTTGGTCTGCTAACGTGGCCGCCCCACGTAGGCTGCCAAGAACCAGGCCTGCAAGCGCTAAAAATAGCACCGTCCACCAATATGGCACAAGTAAACCCGTTAATAAAAGTAGGACCGATATTGTTATAAAAAATGTAATACTACCTAAGTTAAAATAGCGCGCCAAAACGACACCAATAATAAAACATAGGAAAAAAACTGTTAAGCGCCATGAAACATGTAAAGGTAATAGGAGTAGATGCTTCACATAATATAGCGTAGCATATATTTAAGTTTATTTTAAGGATTTAGAGCAAAAGAAGCCGCTGGCAGGCGGCTTACATATCAATGGAGGGACCGGTGGGACTTGAACCCACGACACCCTGCTTAAAAGGCAGGTGCTCTAACCACCTGAGCTACGGTCCCATGGTTAGCTATCTTAATTTACCACTAGTTAAGGTGTTTTGTCAATATTTTGAAAAAGGTCTAGGAAGGAACAAGCAAAGGCCTGTAAAGGTACTACCTATCCTATACTTAACGCCGCCTAAAACGCCTAGAACTACTAACAACCAGGTCACCGATTGCCACCAGCAATCCAATCCCTATAATAAAGTCTTTGTTTCCATCAACAAAGGCAACAATGCCAGCCATACTTCCAGTATTTACAAAAGCAAAGCTTAGTGGTGTACTTAAAAAAGCCAAGGAAAGTAAACTAAAGGCAAAGGCGCCAAATAAACGCCCTACCATGCTACTATAGGCATAGCCATGCAGCATGGTTAAAAAAGCCGGCATCAGTATAAGAATTACTCCAATACTAGCCTCGGTTAAAGAGCCCCGCTGTAGTCCCAGCATTGGCATAAAAATAGAGGCATAATCCACCCATAAACCACTAAGGATAGACCCAGCAGCCAGCGCTAAACCTAACAGTCCAAACCGCCTTTTAGTCATAAAAGCCAGCAGGAAGAGCAAAACAGCTACTATCATCATAGCCACACCAAGCTGCATCATAAGCTAATTATATCACGCACCAACGCGGTCTTTACGTTTAACCCGTTTCGAATTTTGTTCAATATATTCTATAAAGGGCACTGCCACGTCACGTCCTGTAATGGTTTCTATACCAAAGCCTGGACTGGCATTGACCTCTAGTACCAAAGGGCCGCGGTTGCTACGCATTAAATCGACACCAGCAATAGGCAAGCCCATAGCCTTAGCAGCACGCACGGCCATACGGCGTTCTTCTGGGGTTAACTTAATTGCTTTACCAGCACCACCTTTATGCAAATTGGACCGAAAATCGTCATCTAAGGACTGGCGCTGCATGCTTGCTACAACCCTAGACCCAATGACAAAAGCTCTTATATCTGTACCGGCCGACTCTTTAATAAATTCTTGAATTAAAATATTAGTACCATCTTCATTGTGTAAATATAACGCTTGCAAGGCCGATTTTGCCATCCTTTTACTCTCTGCTAAAACAACGCCATTGCCGTGAGTACCACGCGCTAACTTGATTATAACTGGCGCGCCACCAACTGCATTAATTAGTTCATCAATATCGCCTGTATTGCGGCTAAAAACTGTTTTTGGAATAGCTACTCCTGCTTTTGAAAGCAATTGAGTGCTGCGCAATTTATCTCTTGTTCTATTGATAGCAATGGAGCTAGACACCGTATAAAGTCCCTGCATTTCTAACTGTCGCACAATAGCGGTGCCATAACGTGTCATATAACTAGCAATTCTGGGCACAACCACATCAAAATGTCCCAGCTCTTGCCCACGATAACGCACTACAGGTTGGTCTTTTTCAATAATAGCAAAACACTCTTTGTACTTTATTATAGAAACATTGTGCCCTCTTTTTTCGGCTACCCTCTTTAACCGTTGGGTTGAATAGTTGCCTGGGCCGTTAGATAATATAGCTATTTTCATTTATTTTATATTCTCCATTAACTCTTTATGGAACATATGAGGATCTTTTTCTAGTTTCTTACGCAGTTCTCTATTTTTTGGAGCCACCTTTAATACATGATGCTTTTTGCTTGTGTCTACCAAGAACTTCCCAGCTATAGTGCGCCGCCCTATCAGGACAGGGTAGCGGTTTTTACTCCTGTCGGCTAGTGTGACCATTGCCCTAATACGACGCCCTTTAATAACTATTGGTAGATGGGTTTTGTAACGAATTTCCATAATGCCATTTGAACTGCGTACTTTGGCTGCCGAAAAGTCGGTACGTTTATATACTTTACCGCTATAGTAGGCGGATTGCGGGCTAAACAAAGTAAACTGCAGGACGCCCTCTTTGTTGACCGAGATATTACTGGCCCACACGGAAGAACTGTCGGCCCCAGTGTCAATTTTTGCTAAAATTCCGGTCTCCTTGCCTATAGCAACTTTTTCAACCACACCTAATGATTTAAGGCTCACTTCCATCCTCCTCTCTTACAGCTTTTAACTATAATACCACTAGAATTCTTTATTCAATACGACATACTACGGTTTGGTAGTAGTTATAATCGCCACAATATTATAGCACAAACAGGTAGATAATGCAAGTAGGATAGGACGGCGTTTAGCTAAAAATGCCCCTCTTCTTAATACCCTCAAACTCCTTTAATAGCTCTTTTTGCTTCTTAGTTAACTTAGTTGGTATATCCACTACAATGTTAACAATATGCGGACCACGCCTGTGGCCATTAACTGGTGGCGCACCGTGTCCGCTTAGCTTAAAATCGGTGTTGCTTTGAGTGCCTGCTGGCACCTTCATACGCACCGTGCCATCAATCGTTTCCACATCAATCTCGGTCCCTAAGGCAGCTTCTACCATAGAAATATGCTCTTCAGAAAGTATAATAGTTCCTTCTCTTGTAAATTGTTTGTGTGGACGCACCCTTATCCTCACGTAAAGGTCACCGTTTATGCCATCTTTTATCTGTTCGCCATGGCCGTTAAGCCGTATAGAGGCACCATCGTCTACACCGGCCGGTATTTTTATCTTAACCTTCTTTGACCCCTCTGGCGTAGTCACATTAATTTCTTGCTCGGTGCCAAAGACAGCTTCACCAAACCCCACGATAATTTGTGTTTGAAAATCTCTTCCGCGCTTTGGCCCTTGTTGAAAGCCGCCAAAAAAACTGCCAAAAATATCACCAAGGTCGACATTATTAAAGTCGAAATTGACATTTTGCCCACTAAAGTCGAAGCCACTAAATGGCCCACCAGCACCACCAAATGGATTACCACCTGGGTCTCCACCAACACCGGCATGCCCAAACTGGTCATAGCGTTGCCTTTTTTGCTGGTCTTTTAGCACTTCGTAAGCTTCATTTACTTCTTTAAATTTGGTTTCATCGCCACCTTCTTTGTCAGGGTGATACTTAACCGCTGCACGGCGAAAAGCCTTTTTTATTTCATCTGGGCTAGCAGTTTTAGATATACCTAAAACTTCATAATAATCACGTTTATTCATCACTTTTTATTATACCTTTTTAGCACTTGCATGTCTAGACTGCTAGTAACAACTGCCCCCTAATATTACCGTACTACTTGTAAAAAACTTAGGATTATGATATAATAAAACTATGGCTTATGTTATTACAATCCCGTAGTAACGAGGCTGGTACGAAAGGGTCAACATGCCCACAGTAGATGCCCTGAAGGCAAACAGTACAACCACCCACCAAGCAGAGCTAGTTTTAGCTCCCACATTTTGCCGGCTGAAAGAATTCTTGCCGCGCTCAAACGAAGAGGGGGTAAAAAACCACTTTGGCGCACAGCATGTCACCACGGACACCGTGGGCTGGCAAGCAAGGCAAGAGTTGGCGGAAATTACGGCGAAATTCTTGCCGTACACCTTAGAAATAGGCCTCCCTCTGTTCGTCACTTTTTTTGACAAACAAGATGGAAGCGGGCAAAGACACAAAGGTGCACTTGTCTACAACCAGTACGACGGTGAACCGCTCGTGTACTGTCACAATGCCTTGTTGGGATACACCGGCAGCGGCCCAGGTGTTTCCAGGATTCTCCTGGAGAAACTTGGCGTCAGCGAGCAGCAGCTACAACTGGTCTTTGACAGACTGAGTGCCGATGCAAAACGCCAGCGGCGGCAGGGCGGCTCCTATGAGATCACCGTAAAGGTGTCATAACATAGGCATACCCCACTTTCATTTAAGAAAGTGGGGTTTTAACTTTAACTGCCTTTATAGGCCTAGTGCTAAGCTTTAATTAGCCTCTAGTCGTTTACTACCTCTCCTTCAATTGGCTCATCTTTAGACTTTTTGGCTTTTTTAGCCTTTTTTCCGCCTTTAGCCTGCTGCTCTTCCCCGGCTGCGCCAGCACCAGTCTCAGCACCTTCCTGGGCGCCCTCTTGGGTATTTTGGTATAACTTAGCACCAATTGGCATTATAGTATCGTTTAAGGTTTTAACAGCTTGCTCTAAAGCTTCTTTCTCCGCCTTTTCATCTTTTTGGACTTTTTTAGCTACCTCTACCGCTTCGGTGATAACTTTTTTGTCCTCATCAGTAATCTTATCTTTAAATTCTGTTGGCATTTTTTCCGCCTGGTAGATAGCATTTTCTAAATTATTACGCGCCTCAATAGCTTCACGTTTTTTCTTGTCTTCTTCGGCGTGAGCTTCGGCCTCTTTTTGCGCCTTATCTATATCGTCCTTGGACAGGTTACCACTGTTTGTAATGGTAATACTTTGTTCTTTACCAGTACCCTTATCTTTAGCCGTTACATTAAGAATGCCGTTGGCGTCAATATTAAAGGTTACTTCAATTTGTGGCACGCCACGTGGCGCAGGCGCAATACCATCTAGCACAAAGCGCCCTAAGGATTTATTGTCATTAGCCATTTCACGCTCGCCTTGTGTTACGTGAATCTCTACCTGCGGCTGGTTGTCAGCTGCTGTAGAAAACACCTGTGATTTGCTGGTTGGCACCGTAGTGTTACGTTCTATTAGCTTAGTAGACACCCCGCCCATAGTTTCAATCCCTAAAGAAAGTGGAGTAACGTCTAGTAATAAAACATCCTTTACATCACCGGCTAGTACCCCACCCTGAATGGCGGCACCAACAGACACCACCTCATCTGGGTTCACACCTTTAAGGGGGTCTTTACCAAAGATATCTTTAACCTTATTAACCACAGCCGGCATGCGGGTTTGCCCACCAACCAGTATTACTTCGTCTACCTCATTAGGTTTAACGCCAGCGTCCTTTAAAGCCTTCTCTACAGGGTCTGCCAGGCGGTCAATTAAGTCGCCAACCAGCTCCTCTAGCTTAGCCCGGGTTAGTGTGTACTCAAAGTGCTTTGGCCCATCGGCATCCGCTGTAATAAATGGTAAGTTAATATCGGCTTCGGTTGTAGACGATAGCTCTTTTTTAGCTTTTTCAGCCTCGTCTTTTAGGCGCTGCAAGGCTGCCTTATCATCTTTTAGGTCTATTCCTTGCTCTTTTTTAAAGACATCTATAAAGTGGTTGACGATACGGTTATCGAAATCCTCGCCGCCAAGATGCGTGTCACCATGAGTTGACTTAACTTCAAACACTCCATCTCCTATCTCGAGAACCGATACGTCAAATGTACCACCACCAAGGTCAAACACTACAATTTGCTCATCCTTCTTACTGTCCAGGCCATAAGCTAAAGCGGCTGCAGTTGGCTCATTAATAATACGCTTTACTTCTAAGCCCGCAATTTTACCGGCGTCTTTTGTTGCCTGACGCTGTGAATCATCAAAATAGGCTGGTACGGTAATAACCGCCTCTGTCACCTCTTCACCTAAGTAAGCTTCGGCATCAGCTTTAATTTTACCGAGGATGAACGCACTTATCTCTTCTGGGGTATAGTCCTTACCATCCATTTTTACAGTAAGACCACTACCCTTCTTGTTAATTTCAAAAGGTACAATGTCTTTATCCGCCTGCACCTCTTTGTCGTTATATTTACGACCAATTAAGCGTTTAGCGCCATAAATAGTGTTTTTAGCATTGGTAACGCGCTGGCGCTGGGCAATTTGCCCCACCAAACGGTCACCCTTTTTGGTTACAGCTACCACACTTGGAGTAGTGCGGTTGCCCTCTGCATTAGCGATAACTTCTGGCTTGCCAGCCACCATGTATGAAAAAGCACTGTTTGTGGTGCCTAAATCTATACCAATTATTTTTCCCATATTATTTTCCTTTCTTTACTGAATTTATATTAATTTTATAATGATTATTAGCAGTCTAATAACATAATTGCTAATATAACCATTATAGTGGAATTAGCACTTAGATGTCAAGAGTGCTAATTCTACTAGTTTTTAGTTAATAAATAATTCAGCACCGTGCATACCTAGACATTTAGTATGAAATTGGCTAGCAGGAATCCCTACAACAGTTAGAATCTGAAACCAGCTATCCCTACGGGCGCTCATGTTTCAG
>CAYFUI010000006.1:0-26760 GCA_964346445.1 uncultured Candidatus Saccharibacteria bacterium
AAACAAAAAACGCCTATAGCAAGGGTGGGCATCACTATAGGCGTATTTTGCCCTTCAACCCACCCATGAGGTATAGCTTAGTATCTCGTCTCCACTACACGCAGTTACTAGCTGGTTAAAGGGGTTAGTCTACACACAATATTACTGCTTTTAAGATGGAGGGTAAATACTACCTTAAAAACTAATTGCATGTAGCTTAACTTTAAGTTAAAATAGGGGGTATAAGGTGCATTTGGTTACATTTCATAACCAATCATTAGTATCTTAGCACTATTCCAACGTAATGTCAACCCTTTTTACAATAATTCCTATGAAATACAATACTATACGACCTCAAGACCTAGATTTCACTAAACAGTTGCGTCATATTGCACAACCACCATCTTTATTATATTACTATGGTAAGCTGCCAGCAGCACGCATTAAAAGCGTGGCAATTGTGGGCAGCCGTAAGCCTACTGCGTATGGTAGGGCTGTAACAGAAAAACTTGTCCACACGCTCGCCAAATACAACGTCGTCATAGTTAGCGGCTTAGCCGTGGGCATAGATGGCATTGCACATAGAGCTGCATTGAAATACGGCACCCCTACCATTGGTGTACTGGCACATGGTTTACAAGAAATTTATCCAACTACTCATTATGCATTAGCTAAAAGCATAATCAAAGCAGGGGGTGCTATTATAAGCGCCTACCCTTACGGGACACCTGCTTTCCCATCTAATTTTTTAGAACGTAATAGAATTGTTAGTGGCCTAGCTGACGTTGTAGTGATAACTGAAGCTGCGGTACGTAGCGGCACCCTAAACACAGCTAGTCATGCCATAGAGCAAGGCAGAGAGGTGTTTAGTGTTCCTGGTAATATTAATAGCAGTATGAGCGCCGGGACAAATAGGCTCATTCGGCAAGGTGCGCAACCGCTTATAGAGCCTACCGATGTGCTTCGGGCACTCGGTTATGTCAATAGCGCTAAGAATTCCAAAAAATGCACACCTCCTGCGCCTAAGCGGCAGGACCCAACAGAGAACTCCCTTGTAAAACATATCCAAGAAAACCCTCTAAGTACAGACCAGTTGGTGCAGCAAACAGGCTTACCACCAGCTCAAGTATTCCTAGCGCTATCTACCTTAGAGATTAGTGGGATAATAGAAAGCGATGCTACCGGCAAATGGCTGCTTTCCCCATAAGCAATAGAAAAATCTCAAACTATTACCAACGAAATTCATTAAAAGATGGTAGAATAGCCATATATGTCTAAAAATTTAGTAATTGTTGAGTCGCCAGCTAAGGCAAAAACTATAGAAAAATATCTAGGAAAAGACTATACCGTCCTTTCAAGCGTCGGTCATGTGCGTTCTATAGCCAAAAAAACTGGGACCAAGACTCCACCAATTGATGTTAACAACAATTTTGAGACTGTTTACGAAATAGACCCAGAAAAACGTAAAGTTATAAATGAATTAAAAAAGGCTGTTAAAAACCATCAGGAAGTTTGGCTGGCCACTGACGACGACCGGGAAGGTGAAGCCATAGCCTGGCATCTGACTGAGGTATTAGGCTTAGATCCCACTACAACTAAACGCATAGTCTTTAATGAAATAACTAAAAGCGCTATCGAAGAGGCTATTAGCAACCCCAGAGTTATAGACTTTGATCTTGTCCGAGCGCAACAAGCCCGCCAGATACTCGACCGTTTAGTAGGGTTCGAGCTTTCCCCTGTTGTCTGGCAAAAAGTGCCGGGTGGAAAAAGTGCCGGCCGAGTTCAATCGCCAGCCGTTCGGCTTTTAGTTGAGAGGGAGCGGGAAATTCAAAAATTTGAGAGTCAATCTAGCTATAAGCTTAGCGCCAGCTTCTCTATTATCGGTAAGGAAGGGGGCCAGCTAAATACAGAGCTTAATAAAAAGTTACCAAATAGAGACGCCGCCCGTCACACCCTGGAGCAACTAAGCACAAGCAAATTCATTATTACAGATATCAAAAAAACAAACGGTAAGCGCAACCCACCGCCACCATTCACAACCAGTACTTTACAGCAAGCAGCTAGTAGCACCCTTGGCTTTAGCGCTAAATCAACTATGTCGAGCGCCCAAAAACTTTACCAAGAAGGTAAAATTACCTATATGCGTACCGACTCTGTACATTTAAGCGGGCAAGCCATCCATTCTATTAAAGATTATGTTTTAGCCACTTTTGGGCACGAATATTCACAGGTGCGTCAATTCAAGACGAAGAGTAGCGGAGCACAAGAGGCGCATGAAGCCATACGCCCTACAGATATCAGTTTGGCTCAAGCTAGCGCTAATCCTTATGAGCAAAAACTTTATACTCTAATACGCAACCGCACACTTGCCAGCCAGATGGCTAGCGCCACCACTGAAAAAACCACTATTTCTATTAGTGCTAGTGGTTTAGAAGAAGGGTATTTATTAGAGGCTAAAGGGGAGATAATAAAATTTCCTGGCTTCTTAAAGCTATACGACAACCGGGGTGATGACACGCTACTGCCACCAATTAGTAAAGAAGCTACATTAACATTAACTGAAGCCGTAGCAAAAGAAGTGTTTTCAAGGCCGCCGGCGCGCTACACTGAGGGGTCCTTGGTTAAAAAACTAGAAGAGCTAGGTATAGGGCGTCCATCAACCTATGCCACCATCCTTACTAATATTCAAACCCGTGGGTATGCAGAAAAAGGTCAAGGGGAGGGGAAGGAGCGCACCTACACCCAGCTGTCTATAGATAATAACGATTCTCAGGTTAAAGAGAAGAAATTAACCGAAAAAACTGGCGCTGACAAAGGTAAATTAGTTCCCACACCTAGTGGTGAGTTAATTAGTGATTTTCTCACTAACCACTTCGAGCCGATAGTTGACTATAACTTTACCGCTAATGTAGAAGAAGAATTTGATGAGATAGCAGCAGGCGAGAAGCCTAGAAATGAAATGTTGCAAGAGTTTTACGACCCATTCCATGAGCTAATAAAAAATTCAGGAGATATAGACCGTAAGGCTGTAGCAAAAGCACGTGAAATAGGTAAGCATCCTAAAACCGGCAAGCCTATCTATGCACGCTTTGGCCGCTTTGGGCCGCTCCTACAGCATGGCGCAACCGAAGATGAGGAGAAGCCACAATTTGCACCTCTCCCTAAAGGCGCCCGCCTAGAAACCGTCAGTTTAGAGGAGGCACTACACGCTTTTAGGCTTCCACGAGAAGTGGGTATAGCTAAAGACGGACAGGCTATACAGGCAAATGTAGGCAGGTTTGGCCCTTACATAAAGGTTGGCAGCCTTTTTGTCAGCATAAAACCCCTAGACCCTCACACCATCACCCTTGAAGAGGCACAGCAACTTTATGACCAAAAACTGGAACAAGAAAAAGCGAAAAATATTGCAGATTTTGGTGACGGCCTAAAAGTACTAAATGGTCGTTATGGCCCTTACGTCACCGATGGAAAAAAGAATGTTAAGGTTCCTAAAAACGTAGATCCTCATACAATAACCAAACCTACAGCCCTTGAGATGATTGCCCAAGCCCCAGCCAAAAAGGGAAGGGCGAAAAAGACGACCAAAACAGCCAATAAAGCTAGTAGTAGCAAAAAAACTAAAACGAAATCTTAGCAAAACCATTTTACTAAATAAACTATTAAAATTGTCTAGTAAATGGTATAATGAAACTACCATACAAAGTGTTTGACATTATATAAAATATATTATATAATGTATAAACATGAATTGTATACGGTTATTATTTCTGCGTGGGCAAACACTAGACTGGAGTAGTCTAAATCGCTAACATAACTAATAAGGAAAAAAGCATGACAGAAACAACAGCACAAGACAAAAGAACTACTTTTAAGAATAAAATTGATGAGATCATTGCTTCCATACCACAAGAACGAGAGCAAGAAATTATTACGCGGCGCTTTGGTCTACACGACCACAAAGAGACGCTAGAGCAGATTGGCGACCTCCTGGGCATCACCAGGGAGCGTGTTAGGCAGTTAGAAAAGGCTATTTTATCTAAATTAAAAAGTAATATTGAAGAAGGTAAAATTCCAGAAATTGCCACACTTGAAAAAGAACTAACCATGCACCTGGCTGAGCTTGGGCGTGTAGCTAGGACCAAAAAGTTAGCAGAAACTATGTTTGGTGAAAGGCCGACCGATATCGATGTGGCCCGCTTGACCTTTCTGGCCGAACTTGCACCTAATTTAACAGCTGTCGCCGAAAATGATAATTATTACGGCAGTATCGGCATAAAAGAGTATGGCGACTCTAAGCAGGTTAAGAAAAATGTTGATGATATTGTTAAGTTAATAAAGACCGGCAAAGTGCCAGTAACTGCTGAAGAAATGCATGAAAAGCTAAATTATGAACACCCTAAACAAATTGCCGCCTTGGCTAGTATTAGCAAAAAACTAGCTCACCTAAAAGGAAACTGGGGGCTAACACGCTGGCCAACCGTTAACCCAAAGAATATTCGCGATAAAATATATGTAGTCTTAGAAGAGAAGGGTAAACCGATGCACTTTAGCGATATAGCATTGGCCATCCAAGAAAGCGACTTCAAAAGAAAAGATGTCACCACTCAGGCCATCCATAACGAGCTAATCAAAGACCCGCGTTTTGTGCTAATAGGTCGTGGTATTTATGCATTAGACGACTGGGGCTATAACAAAGGAACGGTTGCTGATGTCATAAAACACGTGCTAGAAAAAGCCGGCCAACCTCTTCACCGAGACGAAATAGTAGAGCGCGTTCTCAAGAGTCGTAGGGTGAAAGAGACCACCATACTACTTAACCTACAAAGCAAGCCCGAGTTTAAGCGTGTGGCTAAAGCTACCTATACTTATCAAGAGCCTGAACTAGAGAAAACGGCCGCAAGTTAGCCTAAGCACTAAGTTGCCTAGATGGGCTAATAATGCGATAATAAGACATATATGGACTTTTTTTCGACCTTCTTTGAATTTATTTTGCAATGGTATGTTTGGTTGCCGCTTACTGGTGTCTTACTAACCTTAGCTTACATTAACTTCAAGAAGGCAGATGAGCTGCAGCAATATTTTGACAGCGACCTGCTCGTGCTAGAAATACCTAAAGCAAATGACAAAAAAGAGTTAGCAGCAGAACAACTATTTGCCAGCCTTCATGGCATCTTAAGGGATACAGCAGAACTTAAATATAATGAAGGGGTGCAAGAGCACCTTAGTTTTGAGATTGCATCCGTCGATGGACAGATAAGGTTTTATGTGTGGGTGCCTAAAATTTTAAGGAATTTTGTTGAAGGGCAAATTTACTCTCAATACCCTACCGTACAAATTCGCGAAGCAGACAAAGATTATGCGTGGGCGCATCAAAAAGACGGCAAAGTAACTTACATTGCCGATTTAGATTTGGTAGAAAATGACGCTTTGCCGATAAAAACCTTTCAAAGTTTTGAGGTTGACCCGCTAGCTGGAATTACTGGCGCCTTAGCCAAACTAGAGGCGTCTGGTGATGAACTATGGGTGCAGATACTACTAAAGCCAGTCAACGACGATTGGCACAAAAAGTCTGAACGCTGGATAAGCCGCATGAAAGCAGGGAAGGGGGCCGGGCTTTTTTCGTTCACCGGTTTTGACACCACTTGGATATCAGGATTACTAGAAGCTTTATGGAAGCCTCCGCAACATGGTAACGGTGGAAGCACTAATACACCTGAGCTGTCAGAGCGCGAAAAAACACAAATCGCCGAAGCAGAAAAGAAAGCCACTAAATTAGGCTTCATGGTAAAAATACGGCTGGTTTATGTAGGCGAAAGTACCACAGATGCCCGCCTAAAAATGCAGGCATTAGCCGGCACGTTTAAGCAATTTAATCATGCTAACCTAAATGGCTTTAAAATTGTTGATCCAAGTTTCAAGAAAGAGGACTTAGCCTTTTACCAAAAACGCCTAATGGGTAACGATGGCTATATACTAAATATTGAAGAAATTGCTAGTATTTTTCACCTCCCGCATACAAATGTTGAAACACCAAATGTGGTTTGGGCAAGCAGCAAGACGGCTGAACCACCAGCAAAGCTACCGGTAATAACTGGCAACCAAGAGGTTGATGAGAATATTAGTGCTTTTGGTTTAACAAATTTTCGTGGAATTAATCACCAATTTGGTATGCTAAGACGCGACCGGTCGCGTCATGTCTATATAATTGGTCAAACAGGGGCTGGAAAGTCTGGTCTATTAGAACTACTGGCCCTTAGTGATATATTTCACAACCAAGGCTACGCCATTATTGACCCTCACGGTGACTTTGCTGTAGACAATCTGCGTTTTATTCCGGGTAGCCGACTTGACCAAGTTGTTTACTTTAACCCCGCCGACACCGCCTTCCCCCTAGGCTTCAACCCGCTAGAAGTAACAGACCCTAACCAAAAAAATAGTATAAGCTCTGAGGTTATTGGTGTGCTTAAGCGGATGTTTGGCGACAGTTGGGGGCCGCGCTTAGAGTATATTCTACGCTATACTATCTTGGCCCTATTAGACCGTCCAGAGCCTACCATGCTAGACATCACTAGAATGCTCACAGATAAAAAATTCCGTAAAGAAACTTTATCTTATTGTAAAGATACGGTGGTGTTAAATTTTTGGCAAGTAGAATTCGCCACGTGGAACGACCGCTTTGTCGCCGAAGCGGTTGCACCGGTTTTAAATAAAGTTGGTGCTTTTACGGCTAACCCGATCATCAGAAACATCATTGGGCAACCAAAGTCTACCTTTGATATTCGTCAAATTATGGATGAAGGAAAAATCCTAGTGGTAAACTTGTCAAAAGGTTTAATAGGTGAAGATAATGCGGCTATTTTAGGCTCATTCTTAGTAACCAAAATTCAATTAGCGGCCATGAGTCGTAGTGATATCCCAAATATAGCAGATCGCCGGCCATTCTATTTGTACGTAGATGAGTTCCAAAACTTCGCCACAGACTCTTTCGCCACCATCCTTTCCGAAGCGCGTAAATATGGCTTAAACCTCACAGTCGCCAACCAGTACATTAGTCAAATGAGTGAAACCGTGCGAAATGCTGTCTTTGGAAACGTTGGTACAATGATCTCATTCAGGGTGTCAGCTGATGATGCTCCCATTCTTTCCAAACAGTTTGAACCGCAATTTGAGCCAGGTGATTTGCTACAAATGAATAATCGGCATTTTATTATTAACATGGTAATAAATGGTGAGAAGGCGCCGGCATTTAGTGCCACCACCCTGACATTACCCCCTGCACAAGTTGACAATACCGGAAGAATCATCGAAAATACAAGGCGAAACTACAGTCAACCACGTGCTAAAGTAGAACAAGAGATAGACTTGTTAATGAACCCACCAAAGCCCCAACCTGCTGTAAAGAAAGCTGCTCCTCCTGCGAAGAAGCTCCCGGCTCCCCAAACAACAGCAACATCCGCGGAGAAACCAAGAACCTTACCGGCTGAAAAAGCCAGCGCAACATCAAAAAATGAGGCAAAGCCGGCTGATAATAAAAACGAAGAAGTCAAGCCAAAACCTAAACGTCGGCGCCGACGTCGCCCGGCAAGAAAGAAAGAGTTGCAGCCAGGGCAAATTCAGGACATCCCTAAGGCATAGGCATAAAAGCCTAGGCGTAAATTACAACATATAATTAGCCAAAACCGTTTGTTATTTTGCTATAATAATAGAAGACACGTTTAAATAATGTAAGGGGTATTTAATGGAAAAGCAAGAAAATCTTGCCTTAAGAGTAGATGTCTACTCTAAGGAGAGGTGCGTTCAGTGCGTGGCCACAGAGCGCATGTTAGGGCGTTTAGGTCTAGAACTAGGTGAGCACTTTGCCATTCACCGACTAGAAGAGGATGATGACGCCTTAACCTACTTAAAAAAACAAGGAGTAGCCGCAGCACCAGCAGTAACTATTAGCTCATATGACCTATACGCACTTAATTCGTCTCCGAACGAGGCAGCACTGGACCACCCACTAAACATAACTAATGCCGAGTCATTGGAAATATTTAACGGATACCGCCCAGATATGCTGAAAAAAATGGGGGAGTTAGTGATAATACAAGCAAGCACTTTGGAAAAAGTGGCACTTACGCCACAAGAGTTTTTGAAGGTAACAAGTCCTCCTCATAAGACTGTGCGGGAAAATCATCAATCACTGTCTGAGCAGCAGCTGCGTTAATTTCGGCTGTTCCAACTTCACCTAAACTGCGAATGGTACAAGAGCGCCTATCTTCTGCATCGTGGTGTCTTTGAAGGGTGTTGAGGTGCGTGGTCAAGCTATCCTTCCAGGGGTAGTAATCGGTTTGACCCACACCACCATTAGGGGGGACCTCTATAATAATATCTTTACGATGAATCATAACAATTGGCGACAGCGCCCTAATAACGGCCTTATCAAATGCTGCCCCTAACTTGACTACAACGGCATAACGCTCTTCTTCAGTAGCACAAGCCTTATCTAAGAGGGCAGAGAAGTCACTACTCTCTATGGCGCCTGGTATACTATGCTCTCTGGCTAAGCCAAGATAGATAGTATTGAGCAAATCGTCATATTTTATTATCAACTGTTCATTAGCTTCAGAAGAATTTAACTTTTCCATGTTTATTTCCCTACTCAACTATGTATTACTAGCTTAACCTATTCAAAACGGTTATGCAAATAACGAACAAAATTGGAACATTAGTATAGGTTAAGGGAATTTTTCTTTTAAATTAATCATTCACAAAATAGGAATTAAACATACAAAACGGTGTGAATTGTAGAAAAAATGACTAGAGGACTATAAATTAGCATAAAAAGTAAAGTTAAGATGGGTGGGGAATATAATAGAAGTCATAGTGCCGAAGCACTAAGTAGCTAGAGAGAGGCGGAGGATGGGCACGACACTTCAAGAAGCAGACACATATGCAATGTCGCACAATATATCTTTTAGGTCATAAGATATTAATTATATTCATGACCTAGCTATCATTACAATTAGTCATAATAGTAGCAATTTAACGGAACTACCTTATAAAAGAGTGGGCAATGCCTGTGCGCACTCTAATCCACTGGTTGATAGCTTCAGCAGTTTACCCAAAAAAACTTTACCTGCCATGCCTATGTAAATAATACACTACGGAATTACGCACTGGTTAGCAAATGCAATAAACGCACTTATCCACAACTAATTATCATTATTTGCTTTTTTCACGTTTTTATTGCATACTCCCCTTTTTTACCTCCCCCACCCTCTATTTGCTTTTTTTCGTATTTTATATTTTGATATAGTTTTTTATTATACTTGAATAGAACAAAAATAGAACACGGAGTAGGGAGAGGAAAGGCTTACTACTTGTAATACGCCCTACCTGGAACACGCAGATCAACCCTAGTAGGTTGATACCCGGCATTGGTGAAGTAATTACTTGCCTGCATCATGGCATCTACCTGTGCTTCTACTGGTTGGTCTATACTAAATATAAAGAGCGTAGGACTGTCTACTAGCTTAACGGCAACCTGCCTGGTGGTATCTTCCGGTAATGTTAAAAATTCTATACTCTTACCCTTGTCTTGTATCGAGGTGGCCAAACGCCCAGAGAACTCTAGTATACGCCGGCTTAATTTTACTGTGCCATCGTTTATTGTACCACCGCCCAAACTAGCGTCCCTTAAATTAATATCTGGTTCTTTATAAATATTTTCTTGAAACGACACACCTTCAGAATCAACATAATAAGTATGTTCACCAGCTTGCCACTTAATTATCGGTTCGCGAAAAACCAAATCATAATTACTGACACCTAAGCCATTAAATGAAGTCCGCTTAACATACTTCACCTCTGGATGTTCATGCTCCAAATAGCGCTCTAAGCCTTTTTTGTCTAAGGAAATGCGGAGTCGTCCTGCGGGATGATTAGCTAAATATTTATTAATAGAGTCCTCATATCTTGCTGCCGCTGGCGCATTAACAATGTCCAGCTGGTCGGAGGTGGCACTCATAGTGACTCTAGCAGTGTAATTGTATAAGATTATCCCAAGTACAATAATTATTAAACCAAAAAAAGCTAATCCATAAATTGTTTGTTTTTGTCGTGCTTTTACATAATGAAGACGCTGTCGTTCACTTCTCCCACCTTCTAGCTCCCCACCTCGGTTAGTACCACCACTATAACTTGATAAGGTTTTATTTTTTCGATAACGCTGACTCACTACTCTCCCCTACCCTTTACTAAACTAACCACCATGCCAGCTACTTCTTCGGCGGCCTGCGGCTTGGCAAATTGATGAAATTTATCACTTAGCTGCTCTCGATGTTTTTTATTGTTAATGATTTTGGCAATTGATTGGGCTAGCGTGTGCGGATTAGCCTCCAGTTCTTGTTCATTTAAAACCACAGCAGCGCCCTCTTTCTTGTATACATTGGCATTTTTTAATTGGTGTCCACCAGTTAGGCGGGCATTAGGTATTAAAATTGTCGGTTTAGCCAGGGCCGCAAGCTCTAAGATGCTTGTAGCACCAGCCCGGGCCACTACTACATCTGCCGCCCCTAACAACCCAGCCATATCTTCACTTACAAAGTCATAAATTCGAAAGCTTTCACTCTCAGTTATTTTTTGTGATAGTTCAGGATAGTCATCTTTACCGCTAAGCAAAATTACAGTGCCTATTTGTTCAAGTTCTTTTTTACTTTGATAAACAATTTGGTTTATCCGCTTTGCCCCTAGCCCTCCCCCGGTTATAACAATTAATGGGCGCTCCACTGACACGCCCCAACGCCTTTTAGCTTCAGCCTGTTTTTTAGGCGTAAACCTTTTAAAAGCTCCGTCCACTGGGATGCCGGTATAATTAGACTTGTCGCGCGGATAGTTATAGTAAGATAATGGTGCGCCAGTAGCTATTTTAGTAGCGTACCGGGCTAAAATTCTATTAGTTAAACCAGGATGGGCATCTGAATCATGAATAACAAAGGGTATGCGCAGGATAGTAGCTGCTAAGCCTACAGGCAAACACACAAAACCACCTTTTAGAAATATTACATCAGGGCGCCAAGCTATTAATTTACCCAAGCTCTGAAAGAAGCCTGCCACAATTTTTAAGCTGTCGCTAATGTTTGGTAGAACTATACTGGGCATTAACAGCTGTTTGCTAAAACTTAGATGGTTGTACCGACGAAACTTTCCCGCACTTATTTTCTCCACTTTAACTTTATTAGCGGCAGTTTTCATAATAACATTGGCCCTATCGAAGAATCCTGGGTCGCACCAAAAACGTATACTAGCATTACCATCACTCTTTACTAGTTGGTTAATAACTGCGACGACTGGTGTGACGTGTCCGCCGGACCCGCCTCCCACTGTAAGAATTTTCATTCCTATCCTCCTTTATCCTTGTTGGATGAACTGTGTAACTAGACAGCTGAAAGGCTAAACCTAGA
This sequence comes from uncultured Candidatus Saccharibacteria bacterium, assembly GCA_964346445.1. Taxonomy (GTDB): domain Bacteria; phylum Patescibacteriota; class Saccharimonadia; order Saccharimonadales; family Saccharimonadaceae; genus JAGOZV01. The sequence continues at coordinate 11,427 of CAYFUI010000006.1, forward strand.
GCTCCGGCAATAAAAAGCATACTAGTACCCCCAAAACTTAATAATGGCAAAGTAATGCCTGTTAAAGGAATAATTCCAATCATCGCTCCTATGTTTAAAACTACGTGGACACCTACCCAGGCAAAAACGCCAATTGCTATCAGCCGGAGGCGCGGGTCTTCAAGGCCTGTACTTAAATTTAAAAGACGAACTAATAATCCCCCAAAAAGAAGAATTATAATTACCAAACCAACAAAACCAAATGTTTCACCCATAATGGCGAAAACCGAGTCGTTGATAGCTTCAGGCAAGTAGCCAGTTGCCTGCACACTATTGCCAATACCCACGCCAAACAGACCGCCACTGCCAATAGCTATTTTGGCATGCTCTATGTGATAAGAGCCGGCGTCATCAATACTAGTGGCGTCTCCTTTAAAGAATGTAGCTAACCTGGCCATACGGTGCGGCGCCGACACAACTAGTAGGCCACCAACCAATACCGCTGCTAAAGCTAGCCTCCAAAGAACAGCCTTATCTACGCCTGCAACATACATACCAGCTAAAGCAATGGCGGCCATTGACACCCCGGTTCCCAGGTCTTTCTGCACGACAACTACCAAAAACAAAGAAACTGCAAGAACTGTCAGAAATGGCAAAATAGTTTTAGAAAAGTTATTTATTTGCCCCTCTTTCGCCCTTTCACCTAAAAAACCAGCACCAAACAATAGTAGTGCTAGCTTTAAAAACTCTGAAGGCTGTAGGCTTATACCAGCTAATACAAACCAACGAGTAGCCCCTAAAGCTGTTTTGGCAAAAGGTAGACCAAGTGCACCGGCAACAGCTAGCAGCAACGAAGCGCCAATTGCTAAAATTAAAATAGCTGCCACATACTTTCCAACGGTTTTAATAGGAATCTTATACGCTATGACAAAAGCCACCAAGGCTAAGCCTACGCTTTGTAACTGCTTAATAAAAAAATACGAACTACTATAATTAGCATCATAGGCACGATTGAGAACGATTGCCCGCTGCGGTCCGATAGCGTAAATAATGATTAACCCTAGCAGCATTAGTAGTCCCATATATAAAACTATCATGTAATCAGGACGATGACGCCGAGACAACTTAGCATTATTAAAATTAGCTACTTTTAAATTAGTTTTCCACCAATTCTTATCTAGTAAGAGGCCTGCCCAGCTCACTTAAATATGACCCCCTAGAAGTGCTATTAAAATGCCTATAAAAGCTGCCACCGAAGCTATTACCCAAAACCTCATGGTCACCTTTGTTTCAGGCCAGCCCGACGCTTCTAGGTGGTGATGAATAGGTGCAGAAATAAACACTTTTCGACCGAAGAGCTTCTTACTAAGGATTTGAATTGAGCTAGAGCCCGCCTCAATCACAAAAATAATTCCAATAATTGGTAAAAGGAATAATGAATCTGTTAACATAGCCACCACGCCAAGGCTTGCACCTAAGCTAAAACTACCAATGTCGCCCATAAAAAAACGGGCTGGGTAGATATTAAACCATAAATAACTTAGGAGCGCACCCACCACTGTAAAGGCATATCCCGACATTATATACTGCCCTTGAACTAATGCAATTACACCAAATGCTAAATAAGAAATAACTAACAGGCCACCAGCAAGGCCATCCAAACCATCACTAATGTTAACGGCATTTCCGGTAGCCACTACAGCAAACGCAAAAATGGGAATTATCCACCAGCCAACCATCCAATTGCCAAGGAATGGTATATAAATAGAGTGAACCCCTAATTTTTGGTAAAAAAACCAACCTAAGAATAGCCCTAGAAACGCTATCATGGCAAACTTTATACTGGAACGTAAGCCTGCTGTCCCTTTACCATTGCTACGCAGGTTTATAATGTCATCAAGCAGCCCCACTATCCCACCACCAACGAGCGCTGCTAGAGGCAGGTAGGTTTGTCCTCGGTCTAGGTTAAAAAAGACCGTTATCACCACTATAGATGTGACAAAAATCATTCCAGCCATGGTGGGGATGTTACGTTTAAACTTCTCAGCATGCAGCTTATTAAATACCGACAGCGCTTCTCCCGTAGTACTGGTTGTGCGCTGTTTTTTCCAAAACTTGTACCGATAGGCAAAAAATGTATATAAAGGCGTCAGAAGGGTTGCTAGCAAGAATCCTCCGACTGCTAAAAGCATTATGTGTGGCAGGTGTGCCACCAGCGTTCCTAAAGTTTGTTCCATAATCTATCCTTTCGGTTTTATTCCTAAATAATCAATTGTCCAGTTAGCGATCTCATTAAATAACGGCATGGCGTGGGTTGTACCCTCCATCTTAGCGCCTCTCTTTTGGACACGCACCATAACCACAAATTGCTGGTTATCGTCACCAGCATGGCCTATAAAGCTGCCCACCGTTTCATCTTTCGTGTAAACGCCATTGCGGATAACTTCTGCGGTACCAGACTTCCCTCCCATATTATACCCTTTTTTATGAGTTGAGTAACCATAGCCATCCAAGGTATTTTTCGTCATTTGGGCCATCGTATTTGCTGTAGTCTCTTTGATTACTTGGACAGGTTCTTTTTTTGCAGCTTCATTAGTAAATTGCCCCTTATTATCTATGACCCCCGCTACAATGCTTGGCGTAAAGTATTTTCCGCCGTTTACTGTTGTACTATAAGCATTAGCGGTTTGCAGCATAGTTGGATACAAGCCTTGGCCGAATGACATATTAGAATAGCGAACAGCATTCCCCTCTTGCTCTTCTGGAGAAACCACTAAGCCCTTAGCCTCACCCTCTAATTCTATTCCGGTATAGCGTCCTAAGCCAAATTTATTATGAAAATAATCATAGATTGTGTTACGTGCCGCCTTAGTTATATGCTGCCCATCTCCCATTCTCTGAAAAGCAGTCACTGTACCTGTGTTTAAAGAGAGGTCCAGAACCTGCTGAAAAGTTAAAGTGCCGGTCCTTCCTTTAAACGCATTATTAATAACTCTGTCTTCTACCTTGATGGTGTCACTGTTAAAGTAGGTATCGGTTGGTCTGATTGCCCCAACATCTATAGCCGCTGCCAGAGATAACGGTTTAATTGTAGAAGCCGGTTCGTAATCTAGGCTTATGACACTATTATTAAAGGTGGCTATGTCGGTTACTTTATTGAATTCTGCTGGATTATATGTAGGCAGGTTAGCCATAGCCAAGACTTCGCCATTTTTAGCATTCATTACCACGGCACTTAAGCTATCAGCTCCGTATTTTTCGCTAAAATGCTGCAAAGACCTCTCTACTTGGTATTGTATATTTCTATCAATAGTTAAAACTATATTTTCACCATCTTTGGCGGGCCGGTTGATATTTTTTCCACCAATAGTTAATGGCACAGAACTGACATCTGTCACAGATTGAAGTAGGCCATCACTGCCTTCTAGCCGTTTATTTAGCTTACCTTCAACTCCATATTTACCTACGCCTTCGTAATTAACAAAACCGACAATTTGTGAGGCTAGTTGCCCTTCAGGATAGACACGCCTAGATCCTTCCTGGAAACCTACTCCACTTAACTTTTTTTCTTTAATAAGATTTGCTTGGTGACGACTTAAACCAGTGGCAATTACTTGGTAGCGGGTATCTTTTTTATTCAATAAATCCTCAAAGCCCTTCACGGTATTACCACCAGCCACCTCTTTAGTACTTGCTATTATTGCCTGGCGGTCTTTAATAATTTTTGGGTCAGCAAACATGGTATAAACAGACTGGTTAAGGACCAAGGGGCGAACCTGAGTGCCGTCTTTAACATAGATAAGCCCCCGCTTAGCAGGCAACTTGAGCCGCTTAAGCTGCTCGTTATCAGCTAGGGCAACATAATGACTATGTCTAATTACCTGTAAATAAAAAAGGCGCCCAATAAATAGAATGGCAAATCCAATAATGATAAGCCACAACCATTCAATGCGACGACTCTGCTCTTGGTAATTCATAACCCTTATCTAGTATAGTTTACTTCTGCTGGTGTGACCATAGTTGTAGCAACATCACTAGATTTGATTGTTTCTATGGCTGTAAGCCTGGCATTTTCAACCTCAAGATCCTCTCGTTCGATATTTAATTCTGCAATTTGACTCTCTACTTCTTGCGTAGCGTAGTCATAATTAGTTGCTTGGGTGGCTTGTGTTAAATAAATTAAACCGAGCACTGTCACCATTAACGCCACCAATATGGTATGCGCGACGGGCCCAAGTTTAACCGGAGACATATAGGCCACAGTATTTTGATTGCGGGAAAAATTTTTGCTGCGCCTTTTAGAGCCGCGAGCGCTTGAACGTGAAGGTTGGTATTGCATTATTTTTTTCTTTTTATTTTTATTTTTTTATATAATATCTTAATATGGTGGAGTAGTTGCCACCTATGACTGGTTTATTTTTAGGCCGTCTCCGCCCTAACGTTATAGGGCGGGAAGCCAAAATTAGTAAAGTATTACTTTACGCGAACTGCCACAACGTGTGTTGTGTCGGCGAATTTCACCGGAATATGGATTGGCATTTTTTACGCCTCCTTTTTATTTTTATTTTTTCACAGCGACACGCAATTTTGCACTACGTGAACGCGGGTTGTGAACATCATCAACTGCCCCATCAATTGGCTTTTTAGTGATCACACTAAACTCAGCCTCTAAACCAGCTTGCGCCTGCTCTTTTAAAAAGTGCTTTACGGGCCTATCTTCTAGGCTATGAAAGCTAATAATACCTACTCGACCGTTCTTATTTAATAAGTGCGTGAGTTTAGGCAATAAGCCTTCTACTTGGCGTAGCTCCTGGTTAGTAGCTATCCTTAGGGCTTGAAAAGTACGCGTGGCAGGATGGGTTTTCTTCCAACCTCCACGATGCTCATTCAAGATAAGACTAGATAATTCCTTTGTTGTGTTTATGGGCCGGGCTTTAATTACAGCCTGCACAATTCGCCGGGCAAAAGCTGGTCTCTCTTCACCATAATTAATTATGATATCGTAGAGCTCTTTAGCGGTACTTGTATTAACCAGTTTAGCCGCAGTTAATGCTTGCCTTTGGTCCATTCTCATGTCTAGTGGACCGTCGTGCGCAAAGGAAAACCCCCTCTCTTCTTTATCGAGCTGTGGTGACGAAACTCCCAAATCCACAAACACGATATCGAATTTCTGACCCTTCTTTAACAACACATCGGCTGCGGTTAAAAAGTCAGCGTGCACTACGCTTACGCCTTTTTCCTCAAATGGCTGCAAGTGCTTCACGGCATTAATGTCACGATCTACTAATACCGTTTCTTCGTAATTTTCAGTTATATCCAAAAAAGCCTTAGCATGACCACCATATCCTGCGGTTAAATCTAAATACGATTCTCCACGCCTGGGCTTGATAGTCTCTAATGACTTTTCTAACAAAACTGGAACATGTAATTGTGGTGGATGTTCCTGTGTATCCAATTGAATACTACTCATACCTCTACTATACCAATAAATGGCACCTTTTAGTAAAGTTCGAGATCACCTATCCAGCGGCCGGCTGTTTGTTTTAATTGTTTTTTATTTTTTATAAGTAACGGGCATTAGTGACCACTAAAAGCAATCATACTATTACCCATTTGAGAGACTTATGTGTGAGGTGGAGTTTAATTTTTGGGAGGTTTATTTTTGGAAGGAACCCTAATTTATTTAAGTGAATTAGTATCACTTGCCTTCCGCCAGGTAGCTGATCTCGAGAGTTTTCTTTTGTTTAGATTGTTAAGGTGCTTTGTATGCAGTTATAATAACTACCTGTTTTAATCGGGCTGCATCAGCCTCCAGTACTTGCCAGCTCGTACAGCTACTACATCACGCTGAATTTTTGCATAATCTAGTAAATGCTGCTCTATGGTAATACGCCCTTGCTTTTCGTCTAGTGCGGCTTCTGTTTTTCCTCGCCTAAACTTCACATTAAGGTCGGCTACACGCTCATCCAGGATATTGCTAGTGTCTAAGGCCTGCTCCACCTCCTTGTCCCAAATATCTTTTGGGTATAAGTGAAGATAGTCACCAAAGCCACGTGTCACCACCACCCCGCTAGCAAACTCATCGCGCAGTTCGGATGGAATTGTTAATCTACGCTTCTCATCTAATCTGCGTTCGAAATAATCGAATCTTGCCACGGGCAGTTGCTCCTTTCGAGTAACTAAGCTGTTATTTTTTTAATTAGTGGTTTTTGTTTTTATGATATCTAATTGATATCTTTCTTTTTACTTCCACTACCTTATACTATACTACCCACACTTACCCACTTCAACCCCCTATTTTGACAAATATTGCTATTATAAAAAGTTATCCACATTTTTGTGGATAACTTACTGTCAATAACAGGGGTAGATAGAAATAGCTCTTTAAAGAATTGTAGTAATTTTAGCTACTGAATAAGCTTCTAGCTGGCCATTCCGCGGGGTGCCTCACCCTCACTGTCTTTTAGTAGACGTTTGCTTTTTATCTCATAGCGCTTGCCAGTCACCTGGCTTGTGATATAATCTTCGTTAATCAAGTTAACAAAGGTATCAAGGTCGGTGCCATCCATTATAATAATAGAGCCATCATCATCGGTCATAAGGTCTAACTGCATGCTATCGGCATATTCAATTGCCTCCTCCTGACTAACCTCCCCTACCTCAAGTTTCTGTAACTTATTAATTGTCTTCTTCCTATCTTTAACTAATGCCTGAAGGTCTAAGCCCTCGGGGAAACTTAGCTTGTAGCGTTTTTCAATTTCTGCCACTTGCTTATCAGCTAGAGCTTGTTTTTTAAAATCATAATTAAATAACCGCTCAAACTTAGATTGATTAAATATAAATATATCACTATTAATGATAAGTACTTGGTTATCTGTAGGAATCTTAAAGCCAACGTCCGCCTTAAAAGCCTCAAAAGTTTCACCATTCACCTGCCAAGCAGTCACACCCTTTAAGGAACCGGCGGTACTTAACAGTTTAGCAGTATAAAATAATATAGCCGGGTCATTCTTTGCGGTTATACGGGCTATCACACCCTTCATTCTCTTTATTTCATGGTCTGTTTCGTTAAAAGGTGCGATATCGCTACGCTGCGTCTCAATAGTGTGAATAAGCGTTTCCGCGCGTCCAACTTTTTCTAAATCGGTGCGCAGCAGGACACCCTCTTCTGCCTCGCTTAATTCATAATCTCTAACAGACAAACCTGTGCCGGCTCCCAAATTAACAAAATTCATGTGGTCTAGCAAAAAGAATGGCTTCAACTGTGCGTCCAGAGCAGCATCAAGCCGTACGGAAAATGGCGTAAAGTTTTTATTAAATAAGAACAGTTCTATGTCTAAGTTATCTTTTAAGGCATCTAAATTATTTGCCCATAAAAAAATATCTGTCACGTCCTGCTTTATTTCTTTATTCGTTTCTTCCATCTTACCCTCCTACTACCCTAACTTGGTCACCAAGCTTTTCTTTTCTAGCCCTATTTGCCCACTCGTCTGCCATCTCATTGTACTCTTTACCACTATGCCCTTTTACCCAGACCAATTGCGCATTAGCGTCCTCATAAAGCGCTAAGGCCTCTTTAACAATATCTAGGTTTTTAATTTCACCGCCTTTTTTAGACCAGCCATTACGCTTCCAGCCTGGGGCCCACTGGGTGATAACATTTATCCAAAATTGACTATCGGTATAAATCTGACAAGGGCGTCCAGCGGAATCTCGTAGAGCCTCCACTAGCGCCTTACCCTCCATCCGTATATTAGTTGTTTTTCCAATTTCCGAACCTATCAGATATGGCTTTTCATCCTTGATAATAGCGAAACCGCCCGGCCCAGGATTCGGCACGGCGCTGCCATCAGTATAATATATGATCATTAGTCTATTGTACTACGAGATAGGCGTGCGGTATAAGTATTGCGGTTTTGTTTGAGCCATTTTGGCGTATAATTAGCTTTAATTGCAATAACACCAAACAGGATAAGTCCACCCCCAAGCACCATAGCCATAGTTAGAGTTTCGCCTAATACAACTACAGGCACCGCCACAGACAAGAGGACTGCTAAATAATCGAGCCCTGCGATAGGAGCCGACCCTAAATGCTTATAAGCTAAGGTCGTCATACCGCGTGAAAAAACCATAACAGCAATCACAGAATATATAATGGGGAGAACCACAGCGGGCTGGATCATAGTAGCAATTGACGGAGTCGGCAAACGTAGGGCAAGGATCGTTACAGCCACTAACAAGGCCCCTGTCCATGCCACTAAACCTAGACTTGACCATATATTTAAGCCCGCATTAACGGCTTTTTTGCTCATTACAAACATCATTGGAGACGCGAATGCATTAACGATAGCGAAAAATGTTGCCATGGGGTGCACAGCCATCCCATTCCCTTTACTTAAAAGAACCGGCAAGAATATTACCAAAAAGCCGCCAAGCGCCGCAATCGATATGCCAAAAAATGAGTTCTTAGGGATTTTCTCACCAGTTAACATTGAAGAGTAGAATAACATAATAATAGGTGAACTTATGCCAATTAGAGCTGGGTAGCTAGCTTGGCTAAAGTGAATAGACCCCGCAACGGAGAGTACAGCTAAGCCATAAGCTAATCCAGCTATAGCCGCATACTTAAAGTTAAGCTGGTTCAGCCCCTGCCGACCCTTAAAAAGCGCTGGTAATAAAATTATGCCAAACAACCCAAAGCGTAATAAGCTAACCCATAATGGTCCCAGCTCACTAAAGGCGAAAGTTAAAAATGTATTATTAGGTGCCGTTAAGGCGATGGCGACTAACGCTAATAGAAACCAGATTGTTTTTTGCTTTTTTGTTTTTATCATGTTGTTATACTAATAGTATAGCATACATTTGGAAATTTTGCAAGTATTATGATATAGTGAAGCGCTTCTTGAGGTAGTCGGCTAACTTCTCGCCATATTCAGGGCTTTTTAAAGCCACGTCTATAACCGCTTGCATATATTTAAACTGGTCCCCTGTATCATGCCAGACCCCATCGATAAACTTACCGTAAACTTTGTCCTTTTGGGCTAATTCATTAATACTATCGGCAAGAGTTATTTCACCATTCTTATCTACCTTCTCCTTCGCAATCAGCTTTAGAATGTCGGGAGTTAATAAATAGCCGCCCACAGAAGCGAACTTACTTGGGGCATTTTTTTCACCTGGCTTCTCTACCAAACTCTCAATTTGGAAAACGCTCGGCTCAACTTCTTGACTAATTTTCGCCATGCCATATTTATCGGCATCTTTTTTGTCTACCTCTATTAATGAGATAACACTTTTACCAGTTTTTTCATAAGCTTCTTTGAGCTGTACTGCTCTTGGTATCGTGCCACGGAAAAAATCATCTGCAAAGAAAACGAAGAAGGACTCATCATCATCTATTAAATGACTGGCGTTAAGCACAGGCCTAGCATTACCTTTTGGGGTGCCTTTCTGCCTAACATAAACAAAGTTAGCCATTTCAGCAATCGCCCTTATTTCGTCTGCTTCTTTTATTTTTCCTTTCTCGCGTAATTCAAACTCTAATTCATCAGACCTATCAAAGTGGTCTTCAATTGAACGCTTAGTGCTACCGGTAACGATTATCACCTCAGTCACCCCAGCGGCAACCGCTTCCTCCACTACGAGCTGAATAACTGGGCGGTCAATAATGGGAAGCATTTCTTTAGGCATAGCCTTTGTTTGGGGTAAAAACCTTGTACCTAAGCCAGCAGCACAAATAATGGCTTTTGTTGGCGCTTTATATTTCATCAATCTTCTCCTTTATTACTTTACTTACCATACCTGGATTGGCTTGCCCTTTTGAGGCCTTCATAACTTGCCCTACCAAGTAACCGATAGCTTTATCCTTACCACCTTTTATGTCTGCTATCGACTGGGCGCTTTCTGGGGAATTTAAAACCGTCATGACAACCTCTTCAATCGCGCTACTGTCACTCACCTGAATAACCGCTAAGGCTTTGGCTACTTCCAAAACATTTTGAGAAGTGTCCTCTAGGTGGTTTAGCACAGTTTTGGCAGAGGTTGATGAAAGCTCGCCTGCCTCTACCATCGCTGAGAGCGCCGCCAGCTGCTCGGCTGTTGGGATGTATAATGAAGCTTGTGTGCCACTATCAAGGTCATTTTCGCTTGTAACTACCGATAGACCACTAGTTAACCAATGGGCTGCCCTTTTGGCCGCTTTGTCCCCCGCACTAGACTGTACAGTGTCTACTATTACCGTAAAGGCATGATTGTCCAACAAGGCGCCTTCTACAGAAGGGTCTAGATTTAATTTTCGCCATTTATTGCGGTAGTGCGATGGCAAAAGTGGCATCCCCTCTTGCATTGCCGCCACCTCGTCTGGCGCCAAAACCACTATAGGACTGTCGGGGTCTGGCATGTAACGATAATCCTGTGCATCCTCCTTAGAACGCTGGGCAACGGTTTTTTGCCTTGCCTCGTCCCAGCCACGCGTCTCTTGCACTAGCGCCTCACCCTTCTTTAAGGCTTCAATTTGGCGCTTAATTTCATAGGCCGCTGCTTTTTCAATACTCCTAAACGAATTAAGGTTTTTTATTTCTGTCCGCACACCTAATTTACTGGAGCCCTTTGGTGCTACAGACACATTAATATCAAAACGCATATTGCCATGGTAGAGGTCTCCTAGTGAAACGCCAGAAAACACCATTAGCCGGTGCAACTCTCTAGCATAAGCTTTTGCTTCTTGTGGGGAATGAATGTCAGGATTAGAGACGATTTCTATTAATGGTGCGCCAGCCCGGTTTAAATCAACCAAGCTATAGTCACCATAGTGTGTTAATTTGCCTGCATCATCTTCAAGATGGGCATGGTCGAGTGTTACTTTAACTACGCCTCCATCTTCTAATGGTGCCTCAACATAACCACCCAAAATAATGGGATAATACATCTGTGTGGTCTGATAGCCTTTTGGTAAGTCGGGGTAAAAGTAGTGCTTTCTGTCGAATTGACTTTTATGGGCAACATCAGCATTCAAGGCTTTTGCTGCTATCACGGCTAGTTCTACCGCTTTTTTGTTGAGCACTGGCAGTGTACCCGGAAGCCCGAAATCACTAAAATTAGTATTGTCATTCGGTGCAGCACTGCGAGCATCATTACTAGACTGACTAAAAAGTTTTGTGGCGGTAGCAAGCTGCACGTGACATTCAACACCAATGGTTGGCTCATATTCTACATTAGTCATTATATTACTCCTAAGTCTTTTAAAGCTTTTTTGTAAACTGCTAAAGCCCAGCGTGCTTCTTTATAAGAAACACTAGCGTCTATTTCATGGGCTACCTTATTTCGTAGTTTATGGGCTCGCCACACAGCCGGTTTATCTGAAAGGACACGGTTAACTCCTTTTAACCGTTCGGCCATGGTTAAGCCCTGATACCCCAGGTCCTTTAAGGCATGATCAAAGAGCTTATCGGCGTTTAGAACCGCTAGCGCATTAGCATGGTCATTATTTTTATCTAGCTGCCCCTGCACCTCCATCCAGCGCACTCGGTACTTTTCTGAATCAATTTTACGTGTTCGTTTTTTTGAAAATTCAATAAAAATTAATAAAAGTGCACCCACTATTAATATTGCACCAAAGAAAAATATAGCCTCTACCTTCATTATTTATCTCCTTTAGTCATATTGACAGCGTCACTCATAAGGGCATCATCAGCTTGTTTAGCGGCAATTAGTTGTACTCCAACCACCTTATCATTAATATTGATAGGAATGTTTAAAGCGGGCACCCCAGCCAAAGCGGCTAAGGCAGTATATTTGTTCAAGTCTACATCATCACCTCCTTCATCCGCACTTGTGGGCAGCAGCAGGTAATCGGACTTATCTAACAGGTCACTTAACTGTTCTATGATAAGCGTTCTAACCTTCTGAGGCTGTAAAAAGTATTGCTGGTAGTTGGCCTGCGTTAATACCAAATTTCCTGCTACAATACGTGCTTTTTGCTCTGCAGTTAGGTTTTCGGCACGACTTTTCTCATAGACATCATTTAAATCTTTAGGACCACTAGCCCGCTTACCATAGCGCACTCCATCAAACCGCGCCATATTACTACTAAATTCGGCAGCACCCAGTAGGTATTGGGTGATTGCCGCCATTGGCCCCGTAGGTAGTGTCACTTCCTTGACGGTATGCCCCATATCTTCTAGTTTTTTGCGTACTTTCATAATAGCTTCAGCTTGTTGCTGGCTGGCCGTTTCTAAGAACTCTTTAATAATCCCAATTTTTTTCTTTGCCGGTTTTGCCTGGCCAGTTACGTAGGGTGCTAATGTTTGAGGATCTCTGGCATCTTCACCAGCTATGACTGCTAAAACTAAGTGGGCATCCTCAACAGAGTTAGCTAAAACCCCTACGGCATCCATACTACTAGCATTGCCAATCACTCCATAACGACTAGTAGCGCCATAACTTGGACGGACACCGACAATGTTATACTGAGCTGCAAGCTGTCTAAGTTGACCTGCTGTATCTAGCGCTAAGGCAAAAGGTACTTTATCTGTTGCTACGCTTTTAGCTGGGTCGGCTACACTCTTAATTAATACCGCCCCTTCACGCTCCAGCCGGTCAATTACGGTAGCCTGAAAGGGGCTTTCATACCCTTGCAGCCCGTCAGCTTCCTCCACCTCGTTAATGGTTGTTAATATATTATTTTGGACAACAAATGGCACGCCATACAACTTACCCTTGTTTTTATTGGGCGCCTCTTTTACATAATCTTTTATATATTTCATTTTATAACACCCTTGGAACTTTAATTGACCCATCCTGCCTGTCAGGGGCTAAATCTAATAAAATTTCTTTACTCGGAACCCCTTCCTCAACTAAATCTTCACGCCAGACATTTTCTTTATTTGAAACCTGCGATGTAGGCGCTAGACCAGTGGTGTCTACACTTTTTAATACCTGCGCTTTTTCTAAAATATTAGATAATAGCTTTTTAATATTAGAAACTTCTTCGTTGCTTAATACCAAGCCGCTACTTTTTGACAGCGCTATAACTTCCTCATTTAAAACTTCTACCATGCATAACATTATAGCACTCAACACTGTTAGGGTAAAACTAGCACCACTAAGAACGTGCCTTTATCTCATGGATTAAATCACGCAGTTCAGCGGCTTTTTCAAACTCCAAATTAGCGCTAGCTAGCTCCATCTGTCCTGTTAAATCTTTAATTAAGCCTGGGTATTCATCTTTTGGTATCTTTTTTAAATTTATCTTAGGCGGCTCTTCTTTTTTAGGTATGATGGCTCTCAGCCCCTGGTCCACCTCTTTAGCAACACTTGTAGGCGTAATACCAAATTTTATATTATGCTCGTGCTGAAGCTTGCGACGCCTATTAGTTTCTTTGATAGCCCTTTCCATGCTGCCTGTTACATTTTCGGCATACATAATGACCTCGCCTTTTTCATGCCTGGCTGCTCTACCAATTGTTTGTATTAATGCGCTTTCACTCCTTAGAAAGCCTTCCTTGTCTGCGTCTAGAATAGCCACCAGACTAACTTCTGGTAAGTCTAAGCCCTCACGCAATAGGTTTATCCCAACTAGTACATCATAAACACCGGTCCTAAGGTCTCTTAAAATGTCGGACCTCTCTAACGTCTCAACGTCACTATGGATATAGGCAGTTTTTATACCTGCCTCTATCAAAAATTCGGATAAGTCTTCGGCCATGCGCTTAGTTAAGGTTGTCACTAGCGCTCTTTCACCCCTTTTAATTCGCTCTTTTATTTCATGTATTAGATCGTCAACTTGCCCATCCACTGGGCGTACACTAATTTTTGGATCCAATAAACCAGTTGGCCGAATAACCTGTTCGACGGCGGCTGGACTATTAATAAGTTCAAATTCACCAGGTGTAGCTGATACATAAATAACTTGGTTTATATGTTCATAAAACTCATTAAACTTAAGTGGACGGTTATCTAAGGCACTTGGCAACCTAAAGCCATGCTCAACCAACACCTCTTTTCTGGCTCTATCGCCATTGTACATGCCGCGCACCTGCGGTAATGTCATATGGCTTTCATCTACCAGCAACAAGAAATCGTCAGGGAAATAGTCGAGTAGCGTGGCTGGCTGTTCCCCTGGCGCTCTGTTAGTTAAGTAACGACTGTAATTTTCAATGCCTTTAACAAAACCCGTCTCTTCTAGCATCTCCAGGTCATATTTAGTACGCTGACTAAGCCGCTGTGCTTCTAAGTATTTACCATTCGCCTCAAAATAATCCATCCGCTCTTCGTACTCTTCTTTAATTCTTTCAACAGCCCTTGCCACTTTTGCTTTGGGTGTGACAAAGTGACTGCCTGGAAAAATATGTATTACATCTGGCTCATCAATAATCTCACCTGTTAGTGGATTAATGGTGGTTAGCCTATCCACCTCATTGCCAAAAAATTCAATACGGTGAGCTACTTCTCCACCGGCTGGCATAACATCTACTACGTCACCACGCACTCGGAACGTGCCGCGGTGAAAATCTATGTCATTGCGGTGATACTGGATGTCACTGAGCCAGCGCAAAAACTTGTCTTGTCGCCGCACCTCACCACGCTTAACTGTTATAGACATCTCACCGTAATCGGCCGGTGACCCAATGCCATAAATACAACTTACACTAGAGATTATAATCGTATCACGACGCGTTAAAAGCGCACCAGTAGCAGCATGTCGCAAACGGTCTATTTCTTCGTTTATTTTGCTATCTTTTTCAATATAAGTATCGCTACTCGCAATATATGCTTCTGGTTGATAAAAATCAAAATAACTTACAAAATAATGGACTTCATTTTCTGGAAAAAATTGTTTAAATTCACTGTAAAGTTGTGCGGCTAATGTTTTGTTATGGGCTAAAACTAAAGTGGGCACTTGTCTATCTTGTATAATATTAGCCATAGTAAAAGTTTTACCACTCCCGGTTACCCCAAGCAGCGTCTGCTCTTTTTCACCCTTATCTAAACCACTAATAAGCTTATCAATAGCCACTGGCTGATCACCAGTTGGTTGATAATTTGTAACTAATTTAAACCTATTTTGCACCAACGCCATGGTTTAATTATAACACCCTCCAGGTAGTAAATAGCTTGAGGGTAATTAAATCGCCAAACAGCGTACAGACAAAGGAATGTACTGCGCACCGTTATTTCCTGTCAGTACTTCATCTTTGCTAAAGTAAAGATGATAGGCACCCGTGATACTTCCCCATGTACTGGTCCAGTAATATCCTGCCTGGTCTTGAACCAAAAATCCACTACTCCAACAAGGATCCCTACAATGACTATGACGATGAGGAGTTCTATGATGGTGAAGGCAGGATGAGTGTGT
>CAYFUI010000007.1:0-4227 GCA_964346445.1 uncultured Candidatus Saccharibacteria bacterium
AGTGTGATTAATGTTTTAGACCAGTATCGTTAGAAAATAGAGTATTCTTAAAAAACTCTAAGTTGCCACCACCTCTGTTTGTTTGTTATAATAAACAAAGACAAAAGAGAGTAGCAGCTTAGAGTTTTAAAATTTTAATTTTGTTTAATTTATTAAAAATATAAAGAGAGAAGGCAATGAAGTTTAAACATGGAACAAGGCGCCGTGCGCTTGAATATGAGAAAGACTGGCGGGAGCGTTGGAAAAAAGACAAGACGTTTGAAAAAAGTGTAACCAATCGTCCAGCTGATAATTCTTATGTGTTTTATGATGGGCCACCATTTATTACGGGTGTACCTCATTATGGTACATTGCTAAGCTCCATTATTAAGGATGCAATACCGCGCTATCAGACCATGAAAGGTAAACGTGTTGAAAGAGTATGGGGTTGGGATTGCCATGGTTTGCCAGCGGAAAACTTTGTTGAGAAACAGCTAGTTATTACTGACAGAAGACAAATTGTTACCGATACGTCTACGCCAGCTCCTTTAGATAAAGATGGTAAAGAATTAAAAATTATCCCACTTGAGGACTACATTAGGGCTGCTCGTCAATCCATGGTGGACAATTCACAAACATGGGAGCCAGTTATCGATAGGATTGGTCGCTGGGTAGATTTTAAGGGTGCCTATAAGACCATGGATAAGGACTATATGGAAAGCGTGTGGTGGGCTTTTAAAAAATTATATGAAGCCGGCAAAATTTATGAAGGTGAAAAGGTCTTAATGTATGACACGAAGTTTGCCACACCTGTTTCAAAGGCAGAGGTAACTATGGATAACGACGCTTACCAAACTGTTACCGATCCGAGTGTTTATGCTAAGTTTCCGTTACTTGATGAGGCGGGCAAAGAGACTGGCTCGGCACTTTTGGCGTGGACCACCACGCCATGGACATTGCCAGCTAATTTAATGTTAGCGATTAGCTCAAAGCTGGAGTATGTTGAAGTAGAGCTAGAGGCTAGTTTTAATGAAAAAACAAAACAGCCAGAGCGTTTAGTTTTAGCTAAAGATGCCCTAGAAGCTGTTATGAAGGATGAGAAGAACAAGCCCATCCCTTATAAAATTATTAGAGAAGTTCCTGTTAAAGAATTAATTAATAAAAAGTACAAGCCAATTAATGTTGGCTCTACTTGGCCAAAAAATGAAAATATCCATACCGTATATGAAGCAGGTTTTGTAACAAGCAATTCAGGGACGGGCATTGTGCATGTTGCGCCGGCATATGGTGAGGACGATTTTAATTTAGCCCAAGAATTAAACATTGAGCCATTTCATGTGATAGATGATCATGGCTATTATACGGACACAGTCTACAAAGGGAAAGAAGTTTGGAGTAGTAATAAGCAAATAGCCAAAGACCTTAAGGAGAAGGGTATAGCATGGAAGATTGAGTACATACGGCACGAATACCCATTTAACCCGCGGTCTAAACAACGCATTATGTACCGGGCAATTCCAAGTTGGTTTTTTGATATAGAGAATTCAAAAACCACGATGTTAACGCAAAACCAAAATATAAATTGGTTCCCGACGCATTTAAAAAATGGGCGTTTTGCGAAAAATATTGACCAAGCACCCGATTGGAATATAAGCCGGGACCGCTTTTGGGCCACAGCTATGCCAGTGTGGAAGGGGGATAAGGGAAGCGTTAAGGTGGTCGGGTCTTACCAAGAGTTGAAAGAGTTAAGTGGACAGCAGCTAGATGATTACCATCGCCCTTGGGTAGACTCTATTACATTTGAAATAGAGGGTGAGAAGTTCACTAGGGTAGATAAAGTTTTAGATGGTTGGTTTGAAAGTGCCAGTATGCCTTTTGCCCAGCTTCATTATCCGTTTAAAAACAAAAAAAAGTTTGAACAGAATTACCCAGCCGACTTCATCGTTGAGTATGTAGGGCAAATACGGGCATGGTTTTATTATGTACATGCGCTAAATGTGGCGTTAGCAGAAGCTGGTGCTTTTGGTGAAACGGCCAAGAAGAATAGTCAGAAAAATGCCTTTAAGAATGTTATCACTACAGGAGTAATTAGCGGCAGCGATGGCCGAAAAATGAGCAAATCACTGGGGAACTTTACCGACCCTAATGTTTTAATGGATAAATTTAGTGCAGACAGCTTACGCTTTTTACTACTCAGTAGCCCTTTGCTTAGTGGTGAAGACTTCACCCTGCAGGATAAAGATGTAGGTGATGTGGCCCGAAAATTGACTATGCTTTGGAATATGTACGACTTTTTCACCATGTATGCGGAAGTGGATGGTTGGCAGTGGGATGGAGCGACCGCAGACCCATCTAATAATTTAGAAAATCCACTGGACACGTGGATAGTTAGTCGTCTTCATCAAACTATTAAACAGGTTGAAGAGGGGATGGATGTGTACGACTTGCCAACCGCCTTAAAACCAATTCTGCCTTTCATTGATGATGCCAGCAATTGGTATGTAAGGCGCAGTCGTCGACGTTTCTGGAAGAGTGGTGATGATAAGGACAAGGACGATGCTTACCGGACGTTACACTATATACTTTTGCAATCAGCTTTCATGCTGGCGCCGTTTACGCCTTTCCTAGCGGAAGAGCTGCACCATAAACTAACCGGCTCAGAACAGAGTATCCACTTAATGGATTGGCCAGAGAGCGGTAAAGTTGATGTAGAAGTTGTCAATGAAATGAATGAACTGCGTTCTCAGGTGACAGAAGCGTTGAGTTTACGTGCTAAAGCGGCAGTTAAAATTAGGCAGCCCCTGGCCAGTGTTAGTGTACCCGCTCTGGCTAAAAGAATAGATAGCGAGTCCATCCTTAAAGAAGAGCTCAATGTCAAGGAGGTGCTAGTAGGTCCGGGTGTGCAACTAGACTTAAACATTACACCGGCCCTAAAGCAAGAAGGGTTATCTAGAGAGGTGATTCGCGTTGTGCAGAATGCTCGTAAAAAAGCGGGTTTAAATGTAGACGAAAGGATAAACCTAAGCTTGCGTGGCGGGGGTCTCTTGCAAGATGTCATTAAGCAGTATCAGGTTATAATTTCTAATGAGACCTTGGCTAGCACCCTAAATCAGTCAGTCATGGATGACGGTCTATATAATGAAGTGGTTAAGATTGATGGAGAAGAGTTAGAGATCAACCTAAAGCGAGCTTGACATTTATACCAATTTATGCTACAATGTAAGCGTAACATGATAAAAACAAACATAGCAAATTTAGTACTACAGCCGATAGAAGGATCTAGCGATTTTAATCGGAATGCAGCCGACCTGTCTGATATTCTCTTTGACCTTAAAGAGCCGGTAGACGAAGATAGGCTAGAGAAGTTCTGGAGCAGCGTTGAAGAAGACCTAATTAATGACCCCCTGTGGTAATGCTACCGTTAAGTTATTTGATTTTGTAATAAGCTTATGCTAGGATTAGCATAAAGGATTATAAAAATAAATAACTAGAGGAGAGGAAAAATTGTGAGCGAAAGAGGTCCCGGAAGAAGCCCAGAGAGTACGCCTACCGGTTCTATGGGTTTATCAAACGAAGAGCTAAGAGATGGCTTTGACCAAATGTTTCCAGGAGTGGCTAAGGGTGCAGAAGATTATAGCACTACCGGCTTTACTATGGATATTGGTGAAACGCCAGCCGATAATAAAATTAAATATACTGCTGAAAAAGTTGAACGCGTATCTATGGCGGAAAAGATGCAAGGCCTGGATACCGCTTCAGTCGAAAATGCTCCTGAAGGTCCAGAGGCGCTACCAACTAATAGTCTAGAAGTGGAGGCGGCTCTATCTAATATAGAAGCATTAGAAAAGCAATACGATGCCTACAAGAGCCAGTTAGATAAGATTTATGAAAGTTGCTTAGCTATAGGCGGCACAGACGACATGCCTAAGGAGTATTTGGAGCGCCTTTCTAATGAAGCAAAGCGAATGTACCAGGATATTGAGTTGCAAAAAGCTGCCTTAGAAAAGCTACGAGAAGCCGAAAAGGAAAGTGAAGAAGCGGGAATCGAAGAGGAGATGGCAGCTGAAGGGCCGTTAGAAAATGCGGCAAAAGTAGAAGCCGATGCTGAAGGGGATCCCGAAAAAACCGAGAAGGTCTCTAGGTGGAAGAAATTCGGTGCCTGGATGAGAAGAAAGGCTCCAGCATTCATTGTAGGAGTGGGAGTTGGCGCCGCAATTGCCGGAGGAATATCCAGTGCCAACAACAATT
>CAYFUI010000007.1:4327-22391 GCA_964346445.1 uncultured Candidatus Saccharibacteria bacterium
GGAGTGGGAGTTGGCGCCGCAATTGCCGGAGGAATATCCAGTGCCAACAACAATTCAGACTTCGAGGAGTCACTGCAGTCGTCCGACGGCATGGCGCAGGAGTATGAAGCAGGGCGTAGTGGGCTTGATATCGCTATGGATAATTTGGTTAGTCAAGCTAGTGTAGAAAGCTGGACGGATAACTTAGAGGCACTTGAAAGGGAGCATCAGGATTACATTGATGTTGATTATGGCTATTTCAGTAACAATAAAGAGTCTCATTACGCTTTTGCGCCACGGGCTGATATGTTGGATGATAACTATAACTTAATTGGTGAAACAGGTGCTGAAAACCATGAACTTGCTATGAAAGAGTGGGACAGCATTGGTCGTAGAGACCCACACCGCCTAGCTGTAGCTTATACTGCCATGACAGAAGTGGGCCCTGGGGGCAAAGTGGACTATTCTAGTGTTGAGCAATTAGAAGATATCTTTTTAAGCAACCCAGAACTACAAGAGGCTAATCATCAAGAGTTGTTAGAGTTTTTCAAAAATGCCGACTTTACCACGGGTAGTTTAGAAGGAATGAGCTACTACTCTATGTACAATGTGGTAGGAGAAGACGGTACGCCTGAACTTATCCAAACATATATCGAAAATGGTTCTGGCACATATGCCAAATTTAATGGTACATATAAAGATACAGCTGTTGAAATTATGTTTAGGTTAGATTGTGGCTGGCAAGTAATTTCAGTTGAACAAATACAAGGAGTAAATGTGGTAGCAGAAGAAGATATACCAACCCCACCACCAACAATTGTTGACCCACCAGAGGTGCCAGACTTTCCAACACCAGAAACACCAGATCCTGAGCCTGAGCCAGAGCCAACACCGGAGCCAACACCGGAGCCAGAACCTGAACCAACGCCTGAGCCTGAGCCTGAGCCAACACCTGAGCCTGAACCTGAACCAACGCCTGAGCCAGATCCAAAGGTGCCGGAAAAGGATATTAATGCCAATGATGACCTACCAGAGGATATTCAAATGGGTGATGACAGGGTAGACTCAGGACCTCTACAAGATGAGGGTGAGGTGACTCCACCACCGGCAGAATATGTGCCGCCGGCACCTACTCCAGAGCAAGTGCCTGTGGCGCCTGAGGCAACTCCTATAACGCCCGAAGAGAGACAGGACGAGATTGATCAAGCCCCTGTAGTGCCTGGCGCTAATACGGATATTCCACAAGACCGGCAAGATGAATTAGCCGACAGTGGTGCCGGGGAATTAGATGGTGGGCAAGGAAATGACGGAAGGGTGGACGGTTAGTATAATGAACAAGAAAGGCATGTACCAGAATATGAAAAAAATCTTCCAACGTAAAAAATTTACACACATTGCATCACTATTTGCAGCTATAATTGCAGCCATAGTGTTGCCATTAGGAGTGGTGAATGCATGGGGTCCAGAAAGAGAAACCTTTACCATAGAGAAGCCAGCAACCTTCATAACATTTGACTCGATAACAAATAACCCAAATTATGGCGATGAACGCAATTTTCTGATTGCCAAGGATGCCTCCAATACCGGAGCGGGTGGCTGGCAAGATACGATAAATGTACAAGACGGAAAAGAGTACATTTTGCGTTTGTATGTGCACAATAATGCAGCTGCAAATTATAATTTGGTGGCTAAAAACACACGAGTAATGGTGAATGTTCCTAACACTATGGCAAAGTCACACCAGTTAGATGGTTTTATCACGGCAGACAATGCCACGCCTAAAAAGATATGGGACAGTGTTGTTCTAAAAGGAGACAAAGACTTTACTCTTACTTATGTGGCCGGTTCAGCCAAATACCATAACAATGTTAATCCTGGCACCGGCTTTCCGCTAGCCGATAGTATAGTTACTAGCGCTGGAGCACTAGTTGGCTACAAGAGCATGAATGGAGATGTGCCTGGTTGTTTTGAGTATTCCGGAATTGCTACACTTAAAGTTAGGGCAACCACAAAGAAAGATCCTAATTTTACTATTACCAAAAAAGTACGAAAAGCTGGATCTACCGATTGGTCAGATAAGATAACAGCCAAGAAGGGTGACAAGCTTGAATATAGAATTGGCTATGACAATACTGGACAAACTGTCCAAAATAACGTTATTATTCGTGACACATTACCAAAAGGTATTACTTTCACGAAAAATACCACGACTTTAAAGAATGCTACTAATCCTAGTGGTAACGGTAAGCCCGTTGGTAGTGATGCGCTATTTAGCCAAACCGGTATAAATATAGGCAATTATACCCCTAACTCAAATGCTTTTATATACTATTCTGCTACTGTTAGCGGCGAAGACTTGAAATGTGGGGTTAATAATTTAAAAAATACTGCCTCAGCTTCAACTGATAACGGGCGTAAAACAGACACAGCAGAGGTTATTGTAGAGCAAGAATGTAAACCAAATGAATGTAAGCCTGGCATTCCAGAGGGTGATCCACGTTGTGAAGAAACTCCTGGTACCACAACACCAGGTGATCCAGACATGGAGACGCCAAGTGAGTTACCGCGGACTGGTCCTGTTGAGATAGTTTTAACTATTATGCTAGTTGCTCTTGCTGTACTTGGTGGAACGTATTGGTACACCAAGAAGCATGGTGGCAAAAAGCGTGCACCTAAGCAGTTTATAGCCGCCGAAGGAAGCGACCTTGACTTACCAGAAGATGAAATAGAAACTGAAATTGTAGTGACGGATGCGCCTTCAGATGTTAATACGGAAAGCAAATTAATTAATGATGACGAGCCCAAGAATTAAGAAGTCGTAGGCGCGCTAGACAAGGCAAGCCTTATCTGATATAATTACTTGGATCATAAATTAATTAAGAGGAATGAAATGACTAAAGCCGTCGTAAAGATTGGTGGCAAACAGCATGTTGTCACTGAAAAAGAGACCCTCCTGGTGGACCTCCTCCCGGAAGGAACTAAAGAGCTCAAGCTTGACGCAATGTTGGTTATTGATGGTGATAAGATAAGCCTAGGTACACCAACCGTAAAAGACGTTAAAGTAACAGCGAAGGTTATTGAGCCCGTTGTAAAAGGCGAAAAAATTAGAGTTATTCGCTATAAGTCAAAAAAACGCGTTCATAAAGAAAAAGGGCATCGCCAAAAATATTCAAAAATTGAAATTACTTCAATCAAATAAAAGTAAAAACTCTGGTCTATACTTGGTGTTTTGTATACCTGTTTAAAGCCAGAGTTTTTATTTTATGTGCACCACGATTAGCCTATTTAAATTGCTTAAGCTGTGGCAAATAATGTATAATGGGCTTATATGACAACAGTGATTGCGGTGACAAACCAAAAAGGAGGAGTGGGGAAGACCACGACAGCCATTAATTTAGCTTATTATTTAGCCAGGGCTGGTAAGAAGACACTACTAATAGATTTTGACCCACAAGGCAATGCTACTAGTGGTTTTGGCGTAGATAAAGATAAGCTAGTCTACACTTCTAGCGAGGTAGTCTCTGGAGGTTGCACCTTAGACATGGCCACCCTTCCTACTAAGTATAAAAATTTATTCGTTGTGCCAACTGTGCCAACACTCGCCAATACTGAGGCAGAATTAGCCCAATCAGATAAGCGTTTTTCTCGTCTTAAAATAGCCATCCAAGATGCTGCTGAACAATACGACTATATTATTATAGATAGCCCGCCTAGCTTAAGCCTCCTCACCATTAATGGCTTAATTGCTGCTGACTACATATTGCTGCCGGTACAGACAGAATTTTACGCTCTGGAAGGCTTGGGGCAATTACTAGAAACGGTTAAGCTAATCCGCAAAGGAATGAACCCGCATTTAGACGTAATTGGCGTCCTGCCTACCATGGTTGATTCAAGAACTACCTTAAGTGGACAAGTACATGCAGAAATTAAAAAACATTTCCCAGCTAAGATATTTAAGACGGTTATTCCGCGAAACATCAGGGTAGCCGAGGCACCTAGTCATGGTGTGCCGCTTGGTGTTTATGATAAGTTCTCTAAAGGAGCCAGGGCTTATAAAAGCTTAGCTAAGGAGGTTATGCAGCGTGTCGAAAACTAAACATGGATTAGGCAGGGGTTTTGAAACCTTAATTCCCACAGACCTATTGGATGATACCTTTGATGTAACTGCGGCAGAGGACAAAAAACTTTCGGCTTTAAAAAATATTCCTCTTAAAAAAATCAGTGCTGACCCTTCTCAGCCAAGGCGGCAATTCGACCAAGAGTCGCTCGAAGAGCTAGCTACTTCAATTAAACTGCACGGCGTGCTGCAGCCCATTGTGGTGGTAAAAAATGGTAGTAATTATGAAATTGTTGCCGGCGAACGACGGTTCCGGGCATCTAAAATAGCCGGCCTAAAAGAAGTACCAGCAATTATTCGTAGCCTTAGTAACCAGCATCGTTTAGAAGTTTCACTCATAGAAAACTTGCAACGACGAGACTTAAACTCCATTGAAACGGCCACGGCATATCTCAAGCTAAAGGACCAGTTTAATCTGAGTCTAGACCAAATAGGCGAACGTGTTGGCAATAAGTCCGCAAGTACCATTAGTAACACTCTAAGGCTCTTACGGCTGCCAAAAGCTGTTCAGTCAATGATTGTAAAGGGGCAACTAACTGAAGGGCAGGCCAGGCCTCTAATTGGGCTAGAAGATAGTGAAGCCGAAGAGATAGCTGGCTTAATTGTGGCTGAAGAGTGGAGCGCCCGACGAATAGAGCAATATATTAAAAATTTAAAAAGTGCGAAAAAAGATAATAATAAACGCGGTATAGATGCTGCACTAGAGAAAAGTTATCACCAAAAGGCGGAAAGTCTTGCTACTAAACTAAAAACAGACGTTTCTGTTAAGGCTAGCGCTAAGGGCTCAGGGCGGTTAATTATTAAATTTAAAGACCAGGAAGAGTTTGAAAGGCTGCTTGGGCTCCTTTAGGGTAATTGGTATTTTACTGTAGGCTCTTAACTAAAAGAACCGCATCTTATCAAAAGGGAATAGCCGTATCTTAACTGGGCCAATAACATCGTAAAGAGGTACTGGTCCAAGACCGTTCCTTGAGTCATAAGAGTAGCCATCTTGCCGGTGGTCGCCGGCAACGAAAACCTGCTTTTCTGGCACTACAATATCAATATCGCCAGAAGTTGGGCTACCCGGAGAGTCGTGTTTTATTTGGTGGTCAGGATTAAAGCCGTTTGGCTGCTCGTCGTTATAAACAGTAATCACGCCATTTTTTACGACAACGCGTTCGCCTGGTAAGCCAATAACACGCTTAACTAGATATTCATCTCCTAGCCCTGTTGAGATTTGTGGATTGGTGAATACAATAATTTCCCCCCGTTTAGGTACCCAGGCTTTATTTTGTAATAAAGATAAGGTTGAGGGCAAGCGGTTAACGATTAGGCGATCATTAGTAAATAGCGTACTTTCCATGCTTGGACCAACTACGCTATAGCTTCTAAATACAAACGAATTTATTATTATGGTACCAATAATAACTGTAATAATAAAAACTGCTACACCAATAATATCTTGGAGCAAAGGATGGCGCTCAAAAAAAGACGGCTTTCTTGTCATAACTATTATAATTATACTCTTTTATTAGAAGGGTAACAATAATTAGAGGATTATAATTTTATGGTTTACGGTGAAAGTTCACTGCTGTATACTGGTATGAGTTGAATATGAAAAAGAAGAATGTTAATTCATTGGATGGGTTTGTGCCACGACGTGCCGATGACGGTTTAGGTGAAAAGCGTTTTCAATCAGAGACTAGTCAAAAAAGCCATTCAAACTCACGTATGGCTAGTCGGGGAAATAGAATGGCACGGCCAGACCTCAACAAGCAAAGGGGTCAGACAACTCGTAAACCGTTGGGGAAGACTGACGCTACGCATTCACTAAACAGCCAGGACATTACAGACTCTTTACGTAGTATTGACGAGGAAGATGGGGGCGTAGCCCGTAAAAGTAGGAGCTCAAAACGTAAAGACAAAAAACGTCAAAATAAACCAAAAAAGACCGGAAAGAAGTTTTGGAAGAAGTTGTTAATATTTATCTTAGTTATCTTTTTAATTGGTGGCTTGTTTGTGGCGTATAAAATGTTTATAGCCGGCAATAAAATATTTGATGGCGGCTTAATGGGTATTATAAAGCAAGAAAAGCTTCAACAGGATGCTAATGGGCGTACAAATATATTAATTTATGGCACATCACCTATCGACCATGATGGGGCAAATTTAACGGACAGCATTATGGTAATGAGTGTTAACCAAGAGACCAAAGAGGGTTTTATGGTCAGCTTACCACGTGATTTGTGGGTTAAATATGAAAAGCCATGCATTGTGGGTAGTGCCGGAAAGTTAAATGCGGCTTATTTTTGTGCATCTAATGATGGCAAAGATGAAGAGGCAGGAGCCCAGGCCTTAGAGGCGCAAGCAGAGAAGATTCTTGGCTTAGATATTCATTACTATACTCACGTAAATTGGGACGTATTGACCGAAAGCGTCGATGCCGTGGGAGGGATAGATGTTAAGATTGAAACTGATGATCCGCGTGGTATTTTAGACAGAAATTTTGATTGGGAGTGTGGCTATCGTTGCTATTATGTTAAGTACGACAAGGATGAGGTGGCCCATTTGGATGGTAAGCATGCGTTGGCCTTATCGCGTGCACGTGGCGCGGCAGGGGGCTATGGGCTGAGCGGTGGTAATTTTGATCGTGAACGTAATCAGCAGAAGATAATAGCGGCGTTGCAGCAAAAGGCTCTGAGCGCTGGCACACTGACCAACATCGGTAAGGTTACAAGTTTAATCGATGCACTGGGCGATAATTTACGAACCGACATTTCTACTAGTGAGATTAGAACTGCACTAGGATTAGCTGCTAATATTCAACCAGATGATTTAGTTAGTCTCAGTTTAGTAGACAAGGAGCATCCACTGGTTACCACCAGCATGATTAGTGGTCAGAGCGTGGTTATTCCAACAGCGGGGATTTTTGACTACAGTGAGATTCATGCCTATATACGAAAACACAGTGTAATTAATGAGGTGTCTCGGGAGGGTGCACAGGTGGCTATTTATAACGCAACAGGGCAGTCAGGGTTGGCAAAAGAAACTGGCAGTATTATGGAAAACGTGGGCTATAACGTTGTTTATTATGGTGATGCACCGTCGGGCGATTATAATAATATTGTGATCTATCAAACCAAAGGCGATGTTGAAAACTTCACAAAAACAAGAGAAGCATTAGAAAGAAGATTTGATACTAAAATCAAATATGGAAAGCCAAATTTCACCGTCAAAGAGACTGTTGATTTTGTAATAGTCCTTGGCGATGTGCCAAAATTTGTTGAAAAGGCCACTAAAGGTTCCGCAGCCAGCTCCTACTAAAGTTATGGTATTATAATAGAATGGACTTTCTAAAAATTAGATCCCGCCGTAAAACTGTTGCTAGTCAGGTTGTTTACATAGGCTTAAACTTAGCGCTTCCTATAATTATTCTGATATTAGTGCGCACTACGGGTTCTATGGTTTTGCCGGTTATTTTTGTCATTTTGAGTAAATGGCGAACCCTGGCTGTGCGGCCACGCTACTGGTTAGCAAATTTACAAACTAACATGGTAGACCTAATAGTGGGCTTAAGCGTTGCCATTTCTATGGTGCTAGTTAATAATGCTAATGCAAGCTTTTATGGTATTTTAATTTTCCAAATTATTTTAGCAATTTTTTATGCAGTTTGGTTGCTGGTTATTAAGCCTAGGTCAAAGCGCTCGTATGTTATTATTCAAGCCGGCATTGCGCTCTTTATGGGTACAATTACTATATTTAGTGCACTTTCTTATTGGGCGCCAAGCTTTGTAGTGGTAGTGTTAATGTGGGGTCTTGGCTATTTGACTGCCAGGCACGTTCTTACTAGTTTTAAGGAAAAACAAATAGCACTCCTTAGTTTTATATATGGTTTTTATATGGCTCAACTGGCGTGGCTGGCTTATCATTGGACTATCGCTTACTCATTGCCATTTTTCTCCTTCATCAAGGTGCCGCAGGTGGCAATTATAATTACGCTTGTCTCGTTCGTATTGCTCTCATTTTATAATTCATTTTATAAACATAAAAAAGTCCGCCTTAATGACGTGCTATTGCCTACTGTTTTTTCCTTATTAACAATTTTAGTTTTACTAATGTTTTTTGATAATATTACTTTTATTCTATAATATAAGAATAGCCTATGATAAATGCGTAGCATAACGAGAGGAGGGGAAGTGAAGGAAGAGGAAAAGCCAAAAAAGCGGTATCGCACCAAACGTTCTGGAGAAAGTTTTAAAAAGGTTAGCCTATTGCTTGGAATACTTTTTATCTCCTTTATTGCCGGTATGCTAGGGGCGGGGCTTATCTTTAAGACTAATATAAAAGAGCCAAGCATTGCGACAACTTCTGCGGTTGATGGGAATGAATTTACAACCGGTAACGAAATTAGTGTTTCTAAGGTAGCCGAAGCAGTTGGCCCCAGTGTTGTTTCTATAATAACAGAAAGTCAGCTACAAACAATGTATGGCTCAGTCATGCAGGCGGGTGCAGGCACAGGAGTAATAGTTAGTAGTGATGGCTATGTTATGACTAACAAGCATGTTGTAGGTAATGCAAAAGTAGTAGACGTTATGCTAGATAGTGGTAAGCTCTATGAAGAGGTGAAAGTGGTTGGTAGTGACCCATTGAATGATATAGCTTTTCTTAAAATAGACCAGGTTAGTGACTTGCCAGTAGTCACCCTAGGAGATAGTCACACTGTTAGGGTGGGGCAACAGGTTATAGCTATTGGTAATGCCTTAGGGCAATACCAAAATACTGTAACAACTGGTATATTATCTGGCGTTGGGCGTCCAGTAACTGCGGGCGACTCTAGTGGGCAAAACCAAGAAAATTTAGTAGACCTTTTGCAGACAGATGCAGCTATTAATTCCGGTAATTCAGGTGGACCACTGGTGAATCTTGCTGGGCAAGTTATTGGAATAAACACGGCAATTGCCGCCGATGCAAATAATATTGGTTTTGCCATTCCTATCAATGCAACTAAAGGAATATTGAGTGAGGTGCTAAAAACAGGTAAAGTGGAGCGGGCGTTTTTAGGCGTTAATTTTGTAAATATTACCCCTGCAGTGGCTAAACAGTATAACCTTTCGGTCAATAGCGGGGCCTTAGTGCTGGGTGATCAGGCTGTTGCCGCCGATAGTCCCGCAGCCGCCGCTGGCATCCAAAGTGGTGATATAATTTTGAGCGTTGGAGGTAATGAGGTGGGGCCTACCCAAGGGCTATCTACTATTATAGGGATGTATCGTCCTGGCGCCAAAGTGGACATTACTATTCTACGTGCAGGTAAAGAAACTTCTCGCAGCGTAGTGTTAGGTGCGTACGCTAGTTAGTACGGTTATTAGGCCAGCTGTTTGGATAACCTTATAGCCATTATCGTTGGAAAAGCGTTTAACGTATGACTGTTGTGTGCTATCACACTCTAAAAATAGATAGCCACCGGGTGCTAACTTCTGTTTTGCTTGAATGATTAATTTTTTTATTAAAGCCAAGCCGCGATCATCTGCATAAAGGGCCTGCGGTGGTTCATGATTTAATTCGGGTGGTAGGTGCTCCCAGCCTTTGTCTACATAGGGCAGGTTAGCTAAGATAAAGTTAGCTTTTTTGTAATAATTAGTTAAAAGGTTGCTTTTTGTGATCACCACATCTGCCTTTAGCTTTTTAGCATTCTCAGTTGCTATATTAATAGCGTATTGGTCATTCTCTAAAAGCGTCACACTTAATTCGGGAAATTCTAGCTTGGCAGTAATGCCAATAACGCCACTGCCAGTCCCTACGTCAACTAGCTCCATGTTGGTTGGTAGTAGTGAGAGGTTTTTTGGAACATAACGCCTTAACAATTCAATAAATTGTTCAGTTTCTGGTCGTGGCACTAAGACGGTTGGTGACACCTTGAAATGTCGTCCATAGAAATCTTTATAACCCAAGATGTAAGCTAAAGGCACACGGTCGCCGCGCAGGGCCACCCTGGCGTTAGCAATCTGTAAAAATCGTGGTAAAATTATCTCGTCGTTATGGGCATGCAGATAGGTGCGGTCTTTTCGTAAGGTGTTAGCAAGAATTAGTTCCGCGTCTAAACTGCCGCTTTTAATGCCACTAGCTTCTAATTGGTTACTAGCCTGTTTTAACCACGCATTAATTGTTGGCGTTTTCGGCGGCAAGTTGACGCTCATAGCTTTGCAACCTTTCAATAATGTCACCTATTTCACCATTCATGGCAACTGGGATGTTAGCCCTAGAGTAGCCAACCCGATGGTCTGTAATGCGGTCTTGCGGAAAGTTATAGGTACGTATTTTTTCTGAGCGGTCACCAGTGCCAATTAAGCTACGTCGTTCTTGTGTTAGCTTAGCATTAGCCTCGTCTATTTTTTGCTGCAGTAGGCGACTCCTGAGTACGCCCATGGCTTTTTCGCGGTTTTTAATTTGCGATTTTTCGTCCTGGTTTGTCACAACTATGCCTGTAGGAATGTGAGTAATACGGACGGCACTATCTGTGGTGTTGACGCTTTGTCCACCGTGTCCACTCGCCCGGAAAATATCAATTCTTAGGTCATTAGGGTTTATTTCTACATCTGCTTCTTCGGCTTCGGGCAGTACAGCTACGGTGACAGTCGAAGTGTGCACGCGCCCCTGTGACTCCGTAGCTGGAACACGCTGCACGCGGTGGACACCGCTTTCAAATTTCAATTTAGAATAAGGTGAGTCACCCTTAACACTGAAAATAACCTCTTTCATGCCGCCTGTGTCATTTTGGTTCTGGCTAATGAGCTCAGTTTTGAGATTATTATTTTCAGCGTACCTTAAATATAAACGATACAATTCTGCAGCAAATAAACTGGCTTCGTCGCCACCTGCGCCGGCTCTTATTTCTATAATGATATTTTTATCGTCATTGGGGTCTTTTGGTGTCAGCATCTCAAACAGACTGGTCTCTAGTTGCTCTAATTTCTCAGTCGTTTCGTCTACCTCTAAGGCCGCTAAAGTGGCTAGCTCGTCACCTCCTTTGGCTAGTTCAATGGCAGCCTCCAATTGTTTTTCTAAACTTAAACGTAAATTAACTTTATCTATAATTTCCGTTAATTCGCTAAAACGCTTATTCTTTAAAGAAAAAGCTTTATCAGCGTAAGAGTCGGGTGCAGCTAAATAAGACTCCAGGTCCTTATGCTCACGCTTTAACTCATCTAGGTTCAACTTAATTTTACTCATCACTCTTATTATAACAGAAACACCCCATGGAAGAGGTGTTTTTGTTAGCTTTACTTTTTATTAAGCTTCTTTTTCTTTACTAACTTCTTTTTTAGGAGCAGCCTTTTTTGCCTGCTTCTTTTTCTCTAGCTGAGCCTTTTTATGTGCTTCAGCAGCCGCGGAGCGTGCCTTAAAGCGGTCTACACGGCCTTCGGTGTCAATAATCTTACCTTCTCCTGTAAAGAAGGGGTGAGAAGCGGAAGAGATGTGTATTTTCACGAGTGGATATTCATTACCATCTTCCCATTTTATAGTTTCTTTTGTTTGCGCGGTACTTTGTGTTAAAAACGCAAACCCAGCCTCTTCGTCGCTAAATACGACTGGCCGGTAATCTTGTGGGTGAATACTGCTTTTCATAACTTGCTTATTATACATTATTCTTTTCTGATTGTCTAATTTAGGCAGCAAATAACTGTGGCTATTAGTTAATGACAGGTTGCAATTATTATTGACCTACCCTGGCAGGGGTAGACATGAACGCCTTTTTTAGGTATAATGACACCTGTAAATAAATTTAATGACACAGCTACGCTTGTAAAAGATCCTGGAAAAAAGAGCGTAGCGAGGAAAAGGAGAAAAAAATGGCAGTAGATGTCGATATAAAGGCACTCTTAGAGAGTGGAGTGCATTTTGGTCATAAGACCAGTCGCTGGAATCCTAAAGCGGCAAGCTATATTCATAGCAAAAGACAGGACTCACATATTATAGACCTAACCGCAACTGTAGCTGCGTTGGAAGAAGCGCTACCGTTTTTAACAAAAGTTGCTAGTAGCCGCAAACCAATTCTTTTTGTTGGCACTAAGAAGCAGCTGCGTGATCTTGTAAAAGAAGTAGCAGAAGAGGCGAACATGCCCTACGTTACTGAACGCTGGATTGGCGGAACTTTGACGAACGTGAGCACCATAAGCAAGCAAATTAAGAAACTAAAAAACTTGGAACGTCGCATGGCTTCTGGAGACCTAGAAAAGCGCTACTCTAAGCTAGAGGTGCAGCGCTTCCAAGAAGAAATCGATGACCTTGCAATGAAATATGGTGGCATAAAAGACATGAATGGTAAGCCGGGTGCTTTAGTTGTGACCGATATGATAGCGGAAAGTAATGCCATAAAGGAAGCCAACGCCTTGGGCGTGCCGGTGGTAGCCATCGCCGACACCAATGCCGATCCGACTATTGTTGAATATGCGGTACCTGGTAATGATGATGCAATCAAGAGTGTAGGGGCGCTTCTAGACTTATTTAAAAAAGCTATCTTAGAGGGAAGAGCCAAATCGCAAACAGAAGAAAAAGAAGCAAAACAGTCCGCTCAAGATAAAGCAACTGTCAAAAAAGATGATAATTAAGCTTAAGGGTAAGAAGTAGAGGGAGGAAAACATGAGCGTTTCTATTGATGAAATTAAAAAATTAAAAGAGCTAAGCGGCATAGGTTTAACTGATGCAAAAAAGGCACTAGTGGAAGCCGAAGGAGACTTTGATAAGGCTCTTGCAGAGTTAAGAAAAAAAGGTTTAACCAAAGCTGAGAAGAAGGGCGATCGTGAAGCTAGGGAAGGCATCATAGAGGGGTATGTTCACGATAACCGTATTGGTGTTGTGCTTGAGCTCAATTGCGAAACGGACTTCGTGGCACGTTTAGAGGATTTTAAGGCGTTAGCACATGATCTCGCATTACAAATTGCTGCAATGGCGCCCCAGTATATTACTTTTGAGGATGTACCTGAAGAAGAGGTGGAGCGTGTTCGGACAGAGGCCTTGGAGCGAGTAAAAGCCGAAGGTAAGCCCGAAGAGATTGCCAATAAGATTGTTGAAGGGCAGGTTAAGAAGAATTTTGCTGATAAAGTTTTAATGACCCAAACTTTCTATAAAGACGAAGGCATGACCGTAGAAGATTACATAAAAGAAAATATTGCCAAAACTGGTGAGAATATTCGCGTTGGGCAGTTCAAGCGTATAGAGCTGGGTCTTAGCGAATAAACAGGTTTTTATTTGTCTGCTTGAACCATTAAACATGGTATACTTAGAGTATGTTTAATTTAAAAGTTTATTCAGAAAAATTCGAGCAAGCTCTGGATCATTTCCGGGAAGAGCTAAAAAAAGTACGTACTGGACGGGCACATATCAACCAATTAGATGGTGTAAAAGTCCAGGCGTATGGAGCAACCATGCCCTTAAATCAGGTTGCCAGTGTCACAACCCCAGAGGCGCAATTGTTGTTAATTACTCCATTCGACCCTGCAAATATCCAAGCTATCGCTACCGCAATTCGTGAAGACCAGGCACTTGGTTTAAACCCGGTGGATGATGGTCGTGTAGTTAGGGTGCCAGTGCCGCCATTAACCGAGGAGCGGCGTAAGCAAATTGTTAAATTAGCTAGCGAAAAAGCCGAAGAGTGCAGGATTGTTTTACGTGGTGTTCGCCAAGAAGCCAACAAAGAGGTCAAGCGCCTAAAAGATGCTAAAGATATTTCTGAAGACGATGCGAAGCGGCTGGAAGCAGAAATAGATAAGGCTATGGCCGAGGTGTCTACCACGCTAGACGAAATATTTAAGAATAAAGAAAAAGAAATTTTAACTATCTAATGGCTACCACAGCGGCAATACCAAAGCATGTAGGATATATTGTAGACGGTAATAGGCGGTGGGCCAAGAAACATGGTTTGCCCGCCTACGAAGGGCATTTGGCAGGCTACAATGCTATTCAAGACGTGGCTAAAGCTACCTTCAATGCAGGGGTAGAATTTATGTCTGCATACATTTTTAGCACAGAAAATTGGAAGCGTAGTGAACAAGAGGTTCAGGCGCTTATGGGGTTAGTGTTAAAGTTGTTCACCTCGGACCTTTATATATTCCAGGAAGAAAACATACGTTTACGTATTCTGGGTTCTAAACAGGGAGTGAGTGAAAAAATTTTAGCAGCAATAGATAGTGCCGAAGAGGCTACTCGTGAGAATACACGTGGCACACTGGCACTATGTTTTAATTATGGTGGGCAGCTAGAGGTTGCAGATGCCGTTAAGAATTTTGTCAGTAAGGGTGGAGATGCTGGACGGATCACAGTAAAAGACATCGAGAATAATTTATATGCCGCTGACATACCGCCGCTGGATTTAATTATTCGCACTAGTGGTGAAGAACGGTTAAGTAATTTTATGCTTTATCGGGCCGCCTATAGCGAACTAATGTTTTTACCTAAAGCGTGGCCAGACATGACCAAAGAAGACGTCGCCCTAGCCTTAAAAGAGTATGCTAATCGTGGCAGAAGGTTTGGGCAATAATGGCACTGATTGGTGGAATTTTAGTTGGCATTATTGTACTTGTGATTTTAATTGTCATACATGAATTAGGGCATGCTATAGTAGCCAGGCGTAATGGTGTGGTTGTACAAGAGTTTGGCGTTGGTTTTCCTCCTAAGGCTTGGGCAAAAAAGCTTAAAAACGGAGTGCTTTTATCAATAAATTGGCTACCTCTTGGCGGCTTTGTCAAATTGCAGGGTGAGCATGATGCTGATAATAAAAACGGAGACTATGGTAAAGCTACTTATTGGCAAAAGACAAAAATTTTATTAGCTGGTGTAGCAGTTAATTGGGTTTTTGCAGTCTTCTTATTTACTATACTTGCATTTGTTGGGCTTCCTAAGTTAATCCCTAACCAGTTTATGGTGCCAGGGGATTCCCATATTATTAAAACTCCAGTATTGATAGGCTCTATTCAAGATAATTCTCCCGCAAAAGCGGCGGGTCTAGGAGTTGGCAGCCAAATTATAAGCTTAGATAATCATGAAGTGACTTCGTTGTCTCAATTTACTACTGATGCAAAAAAATTAGCAGGAAAGACTGTTCCTATTGAGTATAAAAAGGATGGTAAGGTGTATCAAACAGAAATTACCCTTAGGCAATCAAGTGATGATGGTGTTTTGGGAGTTGGCCTCCAAGGTGCAACCGAAAAATTTCGGGCAACCTGGAGCGCACCCTTGGTGGGTTTTGTCACCACCATCCAGCTAACGGATGCCAACCTACAGAGCCTTGGCCAGATGGTTGCACAATTATTTCAAGGGAAGACCAAGGAGGTTAGTGAAAGTGTAGCTGGCCCAATTGGTATTTTAGGAGTACTGTTTCCTAATGCCTCCCAGGCGGGTTTTACTAGTGTATTACTTTTAGCCGCTTTAATTTCTCTTGCTTTAGCAATTATGAACCTACTACCTATTCCAGGTCTAGACGGAGGGCGGTGGTTTACTATGACAATATTCAAGTTGACCGGAAAACCTTTAACACGCAATGCCGAAGACATGATAAATGGTACAGGGTTTTTATTTTTAATGCTTTTAATACTTTTAGTGACGGTGGCAGATGTCGGAAAATTATTCTAAAAAAGTTAAAGTTGTAAAGCCAAAAAATAAGAATAAATATTATTTATGGCTAGCTTTACCTACGTGGGTATTAGTTGGTACCTTTTTTAGTTTTTACCTTACCGCCCAGTTATTTTTTATTTTAAAAAAGTTTGGCCTAACATTTAGTTTCTTAAACGGTAGCGTTAAGCAGCTGGTGGGGCAGGCATTAGCATATATCGTGGCCATGCTGCTTGTCATAGTTATTCCTTATTTAATATTTAAGCATAAAATAAATTGGCAGCTCTTAGGCTTGAAGAGTAAATTTAAATGGAAATACATTCTACTGGCTATAGGCTCATTTGGACTATACTATCTTATCTCAATCTTTTTAATGTTCGTTATGATGGTGATTAATCCAAACTTTGATATTTCACAAAAACAAGAAACCGGTTTTGAGTCTTTGCATCATAGCGTAGATTATGTAATGGCATTTTTAGCCCTCGTTGTGGCGGCGCCAATTGTCGAAGAAGTGCTATTTAGGGGGTTTTTATTTGGTGCTTTGAAGAAGAGCTATCGTTTTTGGGTGGCAACTCTTATTACGAGCGTTACATTTGGTCTTGCGCATGGCGCATGGAACGTTGGCGTGGACACCTTTGCTCTTAGTGTGGTGCTTTGTTATTTAAGATATAATTATAATTCCTTATACCCAGCCATCTTTCTTCATATGCTTAAAAATGGTTTGGCTTATTACATTCTTTTTATAGTTAAACCTTTTTAAAAGAGGCCCCAACCACAGATAGTTTATTGTTGTGCTATACTAACTATATGTCAAAAAAGCAAATACCTAATAAAGAAAAACAACCAGCTGAATGGTACACAACTGTCATACGTTTGGGCGACTTAGTAGATTATGGCCCCGCTAAAGGCACCATGATTATTAAGCCGTATGGCTATGCCATATGGGAGCTCGTTCAGGATGCGATGAATGCGCGCATTAAAGAGAAAGGCGTTGGGAATAGCTACTTTCCGTTATTTATTCCAATGTCATTTTTAGAGATGGAGAAAGACCATATTGAAGGTTTTGCGCCAGAGCTAGCAGTCGTAACGCATGGCGGCGGCGAAAAACTTGAAGAGCCGTTGGTAGTTAGGCCTACTAGTGAAACTATTATGTATAATTCATACGCCAAATGGGTTCATTCGTGGCGTGATCTACCCCTTATGATGAACCAGTGGAACAATGTGGTGCGCTGGGAAAAAAGGACTACACCATTCTTGCGTACTAGTGAATTTTTATGGCAAGAAGGGCACACTGCGCATGCCACTCATCAAGAAGCTATTGATATGCAACAGTGGGCTATGGATATGTATGTAGACATCTATCGTCATTATTTTGCACTTGATGGGTATGTTGGTTACAAGTCACAGTCAGAAAGGTTTGCTGGGGCAGACACAACCTTAACCTTTGAGGCGCTAATGCCAAGTGGCAAAGCCCTTCAGTCGTGCACCTCTCATGACTTAGGACAGCACTTCTCCAAAGTATTTAACATATCATTCCAGGATAAAAATAGTCAAGAACAGTTCGTTTGGCAAACTAGCTGGGGGTTAAGTACTCGTTCAATTGGTGGCTTAATCTTAGCACATGGCGATGACCACGGTCTTAAGATGCCACCACGACTAGCACCTATTCAGGTGGTGGTGGTGCCTGTAAAATTAGAGGGTAGCGCTTTTAGCTATAGTTCAAATGTGTATAACAAGCTAAAGGACCTGGGTATAAGGGTGCAGCTGGATGATAGGGATGATGAAAGTTTTGGCTTTAAGGTAAATAAGTGGGAATCTAAGGGTGTCCCGTTAGTGCTCAAGCTTGGCGAACGAGAAGCCAAAGATGAAAAGATTAGTTATCGCAGACGCGACACACTTGAAGACGGGGTGCTCACATTAAAAGAGCTTAACGAAATAACCACTTTGCTCGACAGTATTCAGGAAAGCATGCTGCAGCAGTCTACAAAGTTTCGTGATGAGAATACTCGGGTTGCTAAAAACTATGAAGAGTTCAAGCAGATTCTAGAAAAAAACAAAGGCTTCGTTAAGGTTCACTGGAACGATGATGCAGAGATAGAAGCAAAAATTAAAGAAGAAACAAAAGCTACCAGCAGGCTGCGTCTAGCTGAAAAGAGCAAGGGGATAGATTTTTATACGGGTGAACCAGCTACAGATGTGTGGCTTTTCGCCCAATCATATTAGATATTGTTACAGGGTTTTTATGAATTGAAGGTATATAATTGAATAAGGTTATGGTATAATTTCCACAATATGAGGAAATTTAGAACCACCCTAAATGCCTTTGTCCTACAACTAGAACCATGGTTAAAGACGCAAGAGATAACCATACTTACTGGATAC
>CAYFUI010000008.1:0-21471 GCA_964346445.1 uncultured Candidatus Saccharibacteria bacterium
TTGATACTGTATGGTCGGGGTGAAAGGACTCGAACCTTCGACCTCACGGTCCCAAACCGCGCGCGCTAGCCAACTGCGCCACACCCCGTTGGTGTACAAAAAGTATTATACATTATTTAGGCGGTTAGGGCTAGCTTTGTTTGCTATAATAGTAATAAAGGAGAGATAGTTTTATATGGATTCACAAAGCAACCCGCCGGCAATTAACTCAAAAACCGTAACAAAAACAAAGACTGCACCACTAGCAAGTAAGGATAAGGCCTATATAACCACCGCCATATCCTATGTTAATGGTGAGCCGCACGTTGGCAATGCCTTAGATTACCTACTAGCAGACATTTGGTCTCGATATCAAATGCAAAATGGGCACCCAGTGCGTTTTCAAATTGGGGTAGATGAACATGGCACAAAGATAGCTGCCAGTGCCAAGCAAGCAGGCATAAGCCCGCAGGACTATACAGACAAGGCGCATGTTAATTTTAAAGATTTAGCTAACAACCTGGGGGTAGACTATACAGATTTTATTCGCACCACCTCCCCTAACCACAAAAGTACAGTCCAATACATCTGGCAAAAACTTTCACCTTATATTTATAAGGGAAACTATGAGGGGTGGTATTCGGTGGGAGAAGAAGCTTTTGTTTCAGACAAAGTGGCTGCAGCCAATAACGGTATTTCACCAGAGCATGGCACCCCCTATGAGCGCCTGAGTGAGGAAAATTATTATTTTAAATTATCTGAATTCGCCCAAAAAATAAGAGAGGCTATAGAGTCAGATCGCCTAAAAATTGTACCAGAAAACCGAAAAAAGGAAATTTTAAACTTAATTGAAGAGGGCGTGGAGGATATCAGCATTTCACGGCCTAAAAAAAGTTTAGGTTGGGGTGTCAGTGTACCGGGTGATGATACTCATGTTGTCTATGTCTGGTTTGATGCTCTTGCAAATTATTTGTCAGTTTTGGGTTATCCAAATGACCAAACCTGGAGCGAGTATTGGCCAGCTAATGTACAAGTGGTTGGGAAAGACATACTGCGCTTTCACGCTATTATTTGGCCTGCTATGCTGATGGCTCTTGGCCTGCCTTTGCCCAAAACCATTTTAGCGCATGGACATTTAAGCGCCGGTGGTAGGAAGATGAGTAAAACTTTAGGCAATGTGGTTCAACCTAATGAAATTATTGAAACGTATGGTACGGATGCTTTCAGGTACTATTTTGCTAGACATATCCCTACTCTTGGCGATGGTGATTTTACTTGGGAGCGTTTTGAGACTGTTTATAATACAGAGCTTGGTAACGACTTGGGTAATTTAGTACAAAGGGTGGCTGGAATGATCAACAAATACCAGTCGGGGGTGATTGGTGAGATTACTCAAAACGAGCATGACATGAAGCTGTACCATGACGCATTTAAAAATTATCATTTCGATGAGGCACTAGAATCTGTTTGGGGAAAAGTTAGGGCGCTTAACCAGTACATTGACAATGTTAAGCCCTGGGAGATAGCCAAAAAAGCCCAGCAAGAGCAAGAGGCCAAGGACCATTTAGCAGAAGTGCTCGCCTATGCCGCGGGTGCATTAGTGCAAATAAGCGATCTGTTGCTACCCTTTATGCCAACGTCTGCCAGGAAGATAAATAATATATTTGAGACCGGTGTTGTTCAGTTTGATGGGCAACCGCTTTTCCCTAAGGTATA
The DNA here is from genome assembly GCA_964346445.1 of uncultured Candidatus Saccharibacteria bacterium. GTDB lineage: Bacteria > Patescibacteriota > Saccharimonadia > Saccharimonadales > Saccharimonadaceae > JAGOZV01. Next base: position 1,696 of record CAYFUI010000008.1, read on the forward strand.
TAAACACACAGAAGAGCCGGTAAAGAAGAAGGCATAACGTGCTAATTGACGCTCATTGTCACATCCAAGATAAAGATTATCCTTTAAGCCAGGCCACTGTTATGGAGAATGCCTACGAAGCTGGAGTTGAGCGGGTGGTAGTAGTAGGAACTTCGTTACGAACTTCTTCCGAAGCTCTTGCTTTTGTGTCTAAGTATGGCAGTGTAGCAAGGAGAAGGGCTAGTGCCTATGCTGTTATTGGCATTCATCCATCGCAAGCGAACACCAACTTTCAAGAGCTTGAAACCCTGTATGAGGCAGCGACACCGGCTCAGCAAGCGCTAGTCATTGGCTTAGGCGAAATAGGTTTGGATTATCACTATAAAGATGGCAGCCCAACAAGACAGGAGCAGATACAAGCGCTGGAATGGCAACTAGACTTAGCTGAACGGCTAAAGTTGCCCATAGAATTTCATGTTAGAGACGCTTTTAAAGACTTTTGGGCCATCTTAGACAATTTTAATATTAAAAATGCCCTTGTCCATTCTTTTACAGACAATAAAGAAAATGCAGAGGAGGCAATGGCAAGAGGTTTTTATATTGGATTAAATGGTATCAGTACTTTTACAAAGCTAAAATGGCAGCAAGAGCTTTATAATAACTTACCCCTCACCTCTATCATCCTAGAGACAGATGCTCCTTACTTGACACCACCACCCTTTCGTGGTAAAATAAACCAGCCTGCACGCATTAAGCAGATTGCGGAATACCATGCGCATGTGCGTGGTGTGTCTTTAGAGCGTGTAGCAACAATTACAAGTAATAATTTTGAAAAATTGTTTGCTCTCAAGGTGGGGGGAGCGGTAAAAGAGGATAATGAAACAGCAGCAGTATTACCATAACCCCCAATATGAACAGAATATCTCTAACCAGGAGAAGCTGCCTCAACAGGCTACTTTAGAAATCCTTAATACCCAGCGGCACATTGAAGAGTTGCGCACTAATTTTTTTAATCAGACAAAGGCAGGTGGGTCACTCTTGTCTAAGCTCTCACTAAAGGGTATTTTTGGCGAGCCATCATTTTTAGATAAGCATAAACCACCACAAAACCTGAACGATCTCATAGACCTAGAAGGGCAAATTGGTGGTTCGTTATTTGATGGGCAGTGGGAAAAGGGAGTATACAAAAGCTTTTTCTACTACAACAATTCTTGGTATCTCCACGTTAGTAATAAAAAGTTTGAAGAGACGACAAGGTTCGTGGCTGGCGAGCATGGTGTTCAAATAGTAAGAATGCCACAACAGAACATTGTCGAGGAAAAAGCTACTCCAGAAGAAGCACAGAACCTACTCTTAGCAACTCGGCTCTACCACCAAGAGGTGGTTGATAAAATTTATAATCCAGCGCCTACATCATAGGGCTATCAGGTAAAAGCTTGCTATAATAGAATAAGGATGAGTGAAGATTTAATCTACTTAGACTATGCCGCAGCCACCCCTATGGATAGGCGTGTGCAAAGGGCTATGGAGCCCTTTTTAACTGAATATTTTTATAACCCCTCGGCTTTGTATGAACCGGCCGTTAAAGTGCGCGCAGCATATAAGGCTGCCAAGAAAAGTTTAGCTAATATAATTGGCGCAAGAGAGGGAGAGCTAGTCATGACAGCTGGTGCCACAGAGTCTATCAATCTTGCTTTTAGTGTCCTTAAAAAATATGGTGGTAATGCGGTAACTAGTGCTATGGAGCATCAAGCAGTTTTAGCTGCTGCACGGCAGTATGCCCATTCCATAGCGGCTGTTAATTCTGATGGCATAATATCAGTAAGTAAGGTTATGGGCCTATTGAACGATGAAACCACACTTGTTAGTATTGGTCTAGTTAATAATGAACTTGGGACTGTTCAGCCAATTAGGTTAATTGCTAAAGAACTTAAAAGAGTAAGAGAGGCGCGTTTAGCGCAGGGTAATCAAAGGCCTATATTCTTGCATATCGACGCCTCGCAAGGCGCCAATCAACTTGACATGTCGGTGCACCGCCTAGGAGCAGACCTAATGACGCTCAGTGCTGCTAAAATTTATGGGCCTAAACAGGTTGGGCTACTTTACTTTAATAATCAAGTGGAGTTGAGCCCTATAGTATTAGGCGGCGGTCAAGAATTAGGCTTAAGGAGTGGCACTGAAAATGTAGCTGGTGTTATTGGTTTTGCCACGGCCTTGGAAATGGCAGCTAAAAAACGTAAAAGTGAAACTAATAGGCTACGGGAACTTCGAGACTATATGGAAGCTACCCTAAGGGATGTATTTCCACAGATAATAATTTCGGGTAATTCCAAAAAACGTCTTTCTGGCTACTTGCACGTGACTTTTCCTGGGTTAGATGGTGAGCGATTAGTGTATCGTTTAGAGACAGTTGGCGTACTGGTTGCTACTGGTAGTGCATGCGCGGCTCGAAACGGTAGCTACTCTCATGTGCTGGCGGCTATTGGGCTAACGGAGGAGGAAGCTAACGGTTCGTTGCGCATTTCTTTAGGTCGTGGCTCAACAAAAGCACAAATTAAAAAAGCCACCAGCCTAATTGTTAATGAGGTTAAGCAAGAGTATGAAAGGCTCAGCAATGCTTAGGTGGTCACTGGTACTGGTGCTTTTTCTGGCCGTCATCATTATAAGTGTGAGTATTTACTTGCAACCTAACGACCTTTCTAAGTGTGAAGCCACACCTAATCCGGCCGTAGCAAACTGCCAGGCGGCCGATGCTGTGGTGGCTATTAGCGGGGGAGACACTTTTGCCCGTGTAGATAAAGCCGTTCAATTGTATAAAAATGGTTGGGCAAGAAAGTTAATTTTTTCAGGCGCTGCTGCAGACAAAACCGGTCCAAGTAATGCTGAATCCATGACTGCTTACGCAGAAAAATTAGGGGTGCCAAAGGAAGATATTATTTTAGAGGAGCATGCAGAAAATACCACACAAAATGCCGAAAAAACGAGCAAGATCTTTGACCAGCTAGAAGTCAAAAAAGCCATATTAGTCACTTCTGGCTATCATCAAAGAAGAGCAAATTTAGAATTTGAACAAAAAGCACCAAACGTCCAGGTTGTTAATGCGCCCGTTAGTACAGACAAGCACTGGGGTAAGTTTTGGTGGCTTAGTCCGTATAACTGGTGGCTGGCTATGAGTGAAGGAGCCAAGATATTTTTCATTTATACAACTGGGGGATTGGGTAGGTGAAAAAAGTTTTTGTTGGGTTGAGTGGCGGAGTTGACTCTAGTGTGGCTGCGTTATTATTACAAGAAGCTGGCTACAATGTAACGGGTGTTTATATGAAAAACTGGACTCAAGATATGCCAGGTTTAGAGTGTCCGTGGGCGGACGATTTAGCGGACGCTAAGAGAGTGGCAGTACGGTTAGGAATTAACTTTAAAGTGTATGACTTCCAACAGGAGTATAAGGATAAAGTTGTCCAATATATGTTAAGAGAATATGAACAAGGACGGACGCCTAACCCCGACATAATGTGCAACCAGGAAGTTAAATTTAAATTATTTTTAGAAACCGCCCTAAAGGACGGTGCAGACATGATTGCCATGGGTCATTACGCGCGAATACTTCATAAAAATAAGACTGGCTACCTGTTGCAGGCGGTGGATAAGAAAAAAGACCAAACATATTTTCTGTATAGAGTAACGGGAGCTGCCTTATCTAAAGCTCTGTTTCCTATTGGTGATTATCAAAAGACTCAAATTAGAGAGCTTGCGAGGCAGCATGGTCTTGCTACAGCTGATAAAAAAGACTCACAAGGAATTTGCTTTGTGGGGCAGGTAGACATGAAAGATTTTCTGAGCAATTTTATTAAAACTAGGAAGGGGCCTGTTGTTGATAAACAGACCGGAAAAGTTATTGGTGAGCATGATGGTGCAATATTTTACACTTTAGGGCAGCGACACGGATTAAATATAGGGGGTGGCTTACCTTACTTTGTGGTTGATAAAAACCTTGATAATAATACAGTGGTCGTAACAACTAATTTAAATGACAGCGGACTTTGGCTAGGTGAAGTACTGCTTAAGGATGTAAATTGGATTAATGAGCCTCCTAAAAACAACATTCCGTATCAGGCGAGGGTAAGGCATTTGGCGCCATTAGTTAAAGCAACCTACTTGTTTAAAGACGGACAGAATTATGTAAAACTCCAGGAAAAGCAACGTGCCATTACAAGTGGGCAGTCAATCGTAATTTATGATGGCGAACGTTGCTTGGGTGGGGGTGTAGTAGCCTAAAACGTTTCGTTTCTAGCCTTTTTGACCAAAGTAGTGTCAATGGTGAGAGGCTCTAGTTCTATGTCTTGTTGATAACGGTTTTTAAGCGCCATAATGATAAGAAAGTCGGCAATTTTTGGATTCAATGCCAGTACTGGACCACTTAAGTTAGTAGCAATGATGTTTCGGTAGAAGGCGCCCTCTCTATAATCTTTACCATTGTTTCCATTATTATCTTGAGTGGTTGACAGCGCCCTGTCGCCATTTAAAAATATCTCGTAGTTGTGGCTCTCAAAGCCATATATATCTCCAAAATGGTCACTTTTTCCTACATAGGCACCAGTTATGGGCCGTTCTAGCAAATTAGTGATAGTTTTTTCGAGAATTGCCAGACCAGTTATTTTTTTGTCATTTAAAAAATTAATTTCTTTACCAAGTAGAGGAAACATGCCGCCGGTTGCTAGCATCGGGATGCCTTTTTCGGCCAGTTGATTAAGTGAAGGTTGTAAGGTTTTTAAATCATCTTGAAATTTTTTTAAATCCTGTTTATTAAGGTGTGTAATCCCACTCAACTCACCCTCAGCAACAAGTAAATTTACTTTTTCTAAGTGTTTTTTGGGTATAGTAGAAATTTCATTAATGGAAGTATCTATAAGGTCTACATTAATGCCCCGCCACTCAAACCTTTTTTGAAGAACTGTTAAATTTCCAGATGACTTAGGGCTGGATTTAGGATTAATATTTAAGTATAAAATTGATACCGCACTCATGGTTAATGGACTCCTATGTGTGAAAGTTCGGTTTGTTTGCTTAGCTGGCGCCGTATATCAAGCATTGCTGTATAGGAGCAGTAAATTCTTTTAGGCATGTTTTTAGTTTGTTCTAAAAATTCGTTAACGGCTGCTTCAAGGGAAGTGTCTATGTTGGTTGACTCTATGTCATCATAGGCTAGCCTAAGCGCTACATCATAAGCACGGCTTCCTGAAACCATATTTAGATTGCACTTCTTTAGGGCATTAATATCAACCTCATAGAGCCAGCTAATGTCTCGCCCATCGGCATGTTCGTTGTTCATGGCTATCATCACCGCATGGCTTTTAGGATCTAAGGAGTCTAAGTTCAATTGTAAGCCGGCTGGATTCTTAACTAAAATAAGCTCCAGTTCGTCACCATCAAGTGTAATAGTTTCGCCTCTACCGAACGCAGGCGTAATTGTTTCTAGTTCTTTAGTAAGCTGTTTGTCTGTGGCCGAGTCTTTTAAGATAACTTTAGCTAGCGCTAGGGCTGCCGTAGCGTTCACAAAGTTGTAGGACCCTTTTAGTTGTAGGGTGGCTGAATAGGTCTTTCTTTTGTCATTTTCTAAGAAAGAGAATTTACCTACCTGTTTTTTGATTGACTTTAATTCTACTATGCAGGGCTTAAAGTTATCCCGTGACTCATTATCTTTTTGGTTTTTACTTTCACTTTTTTCTTTTTTAGAGATGGGTGGGCCAATACCAAACAACTGTACTTTTTTGTCATCAATTTTGGGAATTATTTTTTTAAGATAGCGGTCATCTTTATTGATAACCGCAGTGTCTTTAGTGGCCTGCGCTATTTCCTCGAGGAGACTGGCGGTATATTCTGGACTACCAAAGCGTTCAACTTGGTCGCGCATAACATTTAAGAGTAAACTATAATTTGGCTTAATTTGTTTAATAAAATGCTTGGCATGGGCTTCATCTAGCTCTAAGACTGCAATATCAACCTTTAGCTTGCCGCTAATATTGTTTTTATCTAAAAGAGAAGAGAGGACGCCCCGAATGAAGTTGCTGCCTGTATTATTGGTAAAAACTGTTAATCCCGCAGCCTCTAGCATGCTGACCACCATTTTAGTAGTAGTGGTTTTGCCATTTGTCCCACTTATAACTACCACTCCAAGAGGTAAATCTTCTAAAGACCGTTGCAAATATTTTGGGTTCAACTTTTCTACAACTAAACCTGGCAGCGCAGAACCGCCACCCCTAAGTTTAGAGGCAGCTAAACTTGTCTTGCCAATAATAGTAGTGACAATCATATTCATAGTCCTATTGTACACTAGCTCATGATACAATTAGTATATGTTTATGGTTAGTTTATTTAAATGGTGGTATGGCGATGGCTGGAAAAATAAACTTAAGCTTGCTAGGGAGAGTTTTTTTAAGATGGCTGACTTTTTTTCAATTGGCTTGCTCTTTAAAACTATTTTTGCTCCCTTTCGCCAAATCTCGGCTAATACCAATATGAACGGCAGTATAGGTGATAAATTAAGAGGTCTTTTTGACAAACTGTTTTCTAGAATAATTGGGGCCGTGATGCGTCTTGGGCTAATCATTTTTGGGACTGTTGCTTTGATATTAAATGTAATCTGGTCATTGTTTAAACTAATTACATGGCCATTAATTCCGGTTTTACCGTTTGTAGGTGTAATTTTGTCAATCAGTGGATGGGTACCAGTATGGCTGTAGATATCAAACCGCAATATAGCCACGAGCGCAGCGCCAAAGCTAGGTTAGCCATTCATTTGGCAACTTATTGGTATCCCTTTTTAATTTTATTAACCGTACTACTAAGTGTGTCGGGGGTGGGTCTCTTAATCATGGGGCAGTCTCTTGGTTGGTTAGCGGCTGGTTTAGCGGCCATACCTTATATGTTTTGGGCTTGGACTAAGTATGACTTAAAAAGCCTCAAACCTAATAGAATATTCCGAGCCAGTCATGACGTATTAGAAAAGGATGTTCTAGGGCGTTTGAAAAAAGAAGACAGTTTAGGTAATTTACTAGACGCTTTGCAGCATGCAAATAGTGCAAAATTTTTTGCAACGCGGTTTGGTTTAAGTGCGCAAGCAATTGAGCAGCTGCTTGGTGGCGTTAGCTTTGATACACAGACTGTGTGGCAACAAGCAAGAGACATCCAGGAGACGCTAGGCGCTACCCAAATGACAGCGGCGATGTTAATGGTGGCTATTATTAGACATATCCCACAGCATGAAACTATCTTAAGCCGCCTCCAGCTTACGGTTGAAGATTTACTAGATGGCTTAAGGTGGCAACAATCACTAGACACTTTAATTGAAAGCCAAGCACGCCCACGGCGGACTGGGGGTATTGCTAGGGATTGGTCTTTTGGGTGGACGCCCCTACTAAACCAATTTGGGAGAAATTTAAGTAATAAAGCCACTGGCTCTGTTCTTTTATCGGCACAGGCACATGTACATGGCCAAACGCATGCAAAGTTAAATGATATTTTTTCTAGTGGCGGAAAAGATACCATCGCTATCGTTGGACCGGCTGGTGTTGGTAAAACCTATATTGTGGAATCATACGCCGCATCACTCCTACACCCTAGCTCCCAAGTGCCAGAAAAGGTTAGGTATAACCAAGTGGTCCTCCTTGATTCGGCGGCCTTAATTGGTGCCGCTAAAGGTCCTGGCGGATTAGAGCAGTTAATGACACAGATATTAAATGAAGCTTATTTATCTAAGAATATAATTTTATGTCTCGACAATGCCCAATTGTTTTTAGAAGAAGGTACCGGTTCGGTAGATTTATCCAATTTTCTGTTACCGATACTAGAAGCAGGTAATCTTAAGATGATATTAACCTTTAACGAGCAGCGCTTTTTAGAAATTAGTCAACGCAACCCAGATTTAGCAAATTCTATGAACAAGGTTGTAATTAAACCCACCACTGAAGAAGAGACTATTCATGTTCTTCAGCGTGAAGCTATTAGAATAGAGCATAGTTCGCCTAATTTCATTATGCACCAGGCCATGAAAGAAGCGTATCGCCTTGGGCAACGCTACGTTCATGACATAGAAATGCCAGGGAAGGCCGTTAAGTTGCTTGAAGATGCTATGCTCTACCCCGATTTAGGTGGGGCTATTACGGCTAAGTCGGTACAGCAGGCAGTAGAGCAAAAGTATGACGTAAAGGTTTCTGTAAGTGTGGATGCTAATGAAGCACAAACACTGCTTAACTTAGAAAACCTTATACATGAACGGATGATTAACCAAACACGGGCTGTAACCGTTGTTAGTGATGCACTGAGGCGGGCAAGGACTGGTGTGAGAAATCCTGATCGGCCAATGGGTACATTTTTATTTCTTGGTCCGACTGGAGTAGGAAAGACGGAGCTAGCTAAGGCTGTGGCCGATGTATACTTTCAGGGTGAGAACAAAATTGTCAGAATAGATATGAACGAGTACGTTAGCGCCACAGATGTTGAGCGACTGCTGGCAGATGGCGCAACTAATCCAAATAGCTTAACGGCACAAATTAGGAAGCAACCGTTTAGTGTAGTCCTTTTAGATGAGATAGAGAAGGCTCATCCAAGTGTGGTTGATACTTTATTACAAATGTTAGATGAGGGTGTGCTTAGGGACTCTAATAACCGGGAGATAAGTTTTCGTGATTCCATAATTATTGCTACCTCCAACGCAGGAGCAGATAGAATACGTGAGTACATCGAAAGGGGTTATGACATAGCCCAATTTGAAGATAAGATAGTGGACGAACTAATTGCCAGTCAGCACTTTAAGCCTGAATTTTTGAACCGGTTTGATGAAATGGTGGTGTTTAGACCGCTTGATAAGCCGGAGCTGCTGCAAGTACTTAATTTAATACTAAAGGGCGTTAACAATACGCTAGCTAACCAAAAGATTACTGTTAATGTTGAAGACGATGCAAAAGTGTACTTAGTAGAAAAAGGCTATGACCCTCGTTTAGGCGCACGCCCTATGCGCCGAATTGTCCAAAAAGCAGTTGAAAGTACCGTTGCCAAAAAGATGCTTACCGGTGAAGCTACTGCGGGTTCAGAAATTGTAATAACCTTGCCAGAAGTACAAGAGGTGCTAAGTGCACAATCCTAGTAATTATCTTGGTACCCCGAGCAGGATTCGAACCTGCGACCTTAGGCTTAGAAGTCCTCTGCTCTATCCAGCTGAGCTATCGGGGCGTAAGTTTAATTATACCAGATAATTTATTTATTTTCGTCAGCAAGCATGGCAGCAATTTGCCTAACAAACAGTACGAGCCAAGTAAAGATAATGGCGAAGGCTACCATTTCAAGTGCGGTTAAGTTAAAATAACCGACACCTAGAAATAGCCAAGCTGCGCCTATTAATGCGGCCAGTAAAATATAAGAAATAACAAAAAATGCTTTCGAGTACCCGGGCATCATCCAGGGTAATGCAATAATTAACAGCCCGAAAATGACCGTCATGCCTGTTGCCGATGCCACGTGCAAGACAGGATACTTATCAACGACAAATATGCCCACGAATGCTAATGCTACACCAATGGCGGCTAAGACTAGCCTGATGGTGGTTGCGCGTGTTAACGGTGATAGGTAGCCGCCTTTCTTTAGGGACAACAGGTCTAGGGCTAAGAAGCTCGCAAGAGAAACCGCTATCATGCCCGCCATGATCAAAGTTAAGTTAAAGATATTACCAGAAATACCACGACCAGCACCAAGCGCGCTAAAGTTGTAATGCCACCAGTTGGGGTCTTGCGATGTTAACATGCTAATAAAAACGCCAGTAACTAAAAATATTGCTAATAAGATAGAAATTCGTAGGGTATCTATTTTATATGCAGATAAGTAATTAAAATATCCCACTAAAGAAGTGGTAATTGTTAATATAATAGCGCTAGCAATTGGATCCAGGACTACGCCCTTAAAGGAATGCCCAATTATATAGAACACCAGTGCTAAGAAGGTGAAGGTTAGAAGTGAGTGTGTGAGGGATAAAAACCAGGTGGATGGCTTTTTTAGTGTACTGGCATTGAAGGTAAAAGAGGCGAAAAAGTAAATGACGAGAGCCACTATTGCTCCGAGGAGGGAGGCTACCAGTGCTAGGGAGGCATGAGTTCCGGCATAGACGGGGATCTGTTTGCCATTAAAAATTCCAAGACCAACTACAAACCCGATGATTCCGGTGACAATTCCGATATAGATAGCATTAGATTCTACAGCGTGATTTGTATTTTTCATTATTTTTCCTATTTAATTTAAGAATATTATAGCACTATATTGTACAATAGTAGATACAATATTATTAAGGAGGTTCATATAATGGACAATCAAAGTGAAGCTTTTGTAGACATAACACCAGTAAGTGGTGGTAGCGAAGCAGTAACTACTGTAGTAAGCGACACTGTTTACACGCCAGTAGCACTAATAGGTATAGTGGCTGTTATTTTAGTTATTTATGTAATCAATTCATTCTTTTTAGGAAAACTTTTTAAGAAGGCGGGTCAAAAACCTTGGGAAGCATGGGTGCCTATTTTAAATATGTGGAGAGTTTACGAAATTGGTGGGCGAAAGGGGTATTGGTCCATTTTGGCGATGGTTCCAATCCTACATATTTTTGCCTATGTGTATTTAATTTTAGCTTTCAATACTATCAATACTAAATTAAAATACACCCCAATAATGACCGTCCTTGCGGTTATCTTACCAGTTGTATGGGTGGTAATTGTAGGTAGCAGTAAAAATGAATGGAATGAGGCGCCAACCACACAAGTTGATAGCGCGACGACCACTGCTGCACAAGCACAGCCTACGGAAGAGGTGCAAACAGACTCTAATATAAATAATACACCTACTGTATAAGTAGGTGTTCTTTAACAAACTGAATTGGTGCGGGCGGAGGGAATCGAACTCTCATTACTTGCTTGGAAGGCAGGTGTATTAGCCATTATACGACGCCCGCATAATTTTTATTACTTTAATATTATAGCATAGGTGGTTATTTTTCTACAACTCTGTTATAATGTTTTTTGCATTATGCAATAATGGTCCCATCGTCTAACGGTTAGGACACCAGGTTTTCATCCTGGCAATCCGGGTTCGATTCCCGGTGGGATCACCAAATTTAAATAGATAAATCCATAACGAATAAACTATGCTATAATAGATATTTGTTATGGATAATTTTAAAAGAACAAAAATACTAGCTACAATTGGACCAAAAACTAATAATCCCGAGGCAATAGAACAGTTAATAGGCTCTGGTGCTAATGGTTTTAGGCTAAACTTTAGCCATGGTGATTACAGCGAACGTGACCAGCAAATTGCTTGGATACGTGAAAAAAGTGAAGCTGCCGGCCGGCACGTGGCCATTCTTCAAGACCTACAGGGCCCTAAGATTCGTTTAGGGCGTTTGCATTCGCCTAAAGATGTTCACGCTGGTGAAGAGCTTATTATGGACTATGCTGCAAAAGAGCAGGTGGGAAACATTATCCCTGTTCAGTACAACTTATCGGAAAAGGTTAAGCTAGATGAGCCTATCTATATATTTGACGGTAAAATAAAAACTACGGTAATAGAAAAAGTTTCTGATACGGCAATTAAAGTGCGGGTGGAAAACGCCGGCACCCTAATGAGCAACAAAGGTATTAACCTTCCCAACACAGATTTCGCCGGGGATATCATTACCGAAAAAGACCGTCGCGATATAGAATATGGTTTAAGCAGAGATATTGATTTTGTAGCACTCAGTTTTATTCAAAGTGCGGAAGATGTGCGTAATTTACGTAATATTCTTAAAAATGGTGGTTCTCACGCGCGCATCATAGCAAAGATAGAAACAAAAGCGGCCATCGTACCTGAAGTTATGGAGGAGATTGTCAAAGAAGCCGACGGTGTTATGGTGGCTCGTGGCGACCTAGCTATAGAGGCGGGAGATTTTGTGGTGCCGGTGATACAGCGTAAGTTAATTGAACTCTGCCGTCGTCATTGTAAGCTAGTAATTGTTGCCACTCAGATGTTATCTAGTATGACAGATAGCCCTTCGCCTACCAGGGCAGAGGTAAGTGACGTTGCAAATGCGGTAATCCAAGGTGCGGATGTTGTTATGCTTTCAGATGAGACGGCCAATGGACGGTACCCTATTCAAACGGTTAAAGAGATGCGCAAAATAATCATCTATACCCAAAACAATATTACTGTTGAGGGTTCTTTAGAGAAACTGGCAAAACCTAGTCACGAGAAGCGGCATGCCATTAGTGGTGCCGCTGTCAGTATAGCTGAAGAGTTGCGGGCGACAGCTATTATTGCGGAAACTAAGAATGGCTCCACCGCTAGAAGTATTGCAGGCTTTAGGCCCGACCTAAAAATTATTTCGGTCACTAGCCAAAGGCACGTTGCCCAGCAGCTATCCTTAAGGTATGCCAACCGGTCATATGTAAGGCCAGACTCAGGCGAAGCCGGGTTTTCAATTGCAGAAGAACTCCATAGAAGTGGTTACCTAGAAGATAATCCAGCAACTGTTGTTATAGTTAGCGGTAGTCAACCAGGAATAGCTGGCATGACAAACCGCATAACTGTTAGAACTATCAAGTAAATTTCTGTATCTTATATTTTTACCCCCATACTTTAACTAGACGAAAACTAGAAAGTAAGGTAAACTTAAAGGTAATAGACATAAGCATAAAGTAGTGGGATATATGACAAAAAAGACTAAATTAATTGTAGCCAACTGGAAGATGAACTTTAATGTGCAAGAGTCCAGTATTTATCTAGACAAGTTAACAAAATTAGTTAGAAAAAGACGTGATGTCCTTGTTGTGTTAGCCCCTACCACTTTAGCCCTTCAGTCATTGTCACTACAGGTAAATTTACGCCAATTTAAGTTAGCAGCACAAAATTTTTATTGGCGGGATAGTGGGGCATTTACTGGAGAGGTTTCGGCTACTCAGCTAAAAGGAGTGGTCCAGTATGGATTAGTGGGGCATTCAGAAAGACGGTATTTATTTCATGAAAACGATAAAGATATTAGAAATAAAGTACAAGCGGCGCTGCGCAATAACATAAAGCCTATACTTTGTATTGGTGAAACAACATGGGAAAGAGCGAGCGGCGAAACAGCCGATGTCATTAGAGACCAACTAGTGGGTGGGTTAGCCAACGTCACTAGTGAAGAGCTGGGTGATGTTATTATCGCTTACGAGCCAATTTGGGCAATTGGTACCGGTGACAATGCGTCTCCAGCAGATGTGTCCCAGGCGGTAAAGGTGATTCGACAAACCATTAAACATTTATACGGTGCCAGGTGGGCTAATCAAATTACAATTTTGTATGGTGGCAGTGTAACTGCTGCAACCGCAGGTAGTTACTTGTTAACACCTGGTGTCGACGGCCTATTAGTTGGAGGCGCGAGCACAGATGCGTACCAATTTGAAGAAATAATTGAAACAGCAGACGAGGCTGCAAAATAGGGGGTGGAAGATGACAAACTTAGACTTTGAAGAGCTAGACAGGGCCGTTCAGTCTGCTATTGATGATTTAAAAAAAGAAAATACAGCTAAGGCAGAGACGCAAAAAACGGAAGAGCCAACCTTTACGCCGCTTGCGGTTCCTACAAAGCTGCCAAGCGCTCCAGCTGCCTCCCCCACACCAGCTACTGTTACAAAGAAAGTAGCTGCCCCAAAACGGCCAAAAGGTGGTGTTAGTCGCTCCCTCGATTCTTTTTCTTCTCCAGAGGCTAATGTTAACTTGACGCCAACCGTTAAGCGCCAAGCTAAAAAGGTTCAAAGTAAGCGCCCTTCCACACCGGTAATAGACATAGTAACACCAGTCAAAAAAAGTACCAAGAACGCAGATTTGTCAACAAAGCAGCCAGCTAAGCCAACCGATACGAAAGGTATAGTTACACAACAAGAGCCTATTTTTGCATCACAAGAGATGGACGAAGAATCTCTATTTTTAGACCCAATTAGCCTAGAGGCCATTAATGAATCACCTTTTATAAAGAATCTACAGGTAGAGAAGCGCCCACTTGGCGCATTTACCACCCCGTTAATTGATAATTTGAATAAAAAAGATAACAAAATTAAAGAAGAGGAGCAAGCTGACTCCACAGAAATTTTCATGGCTGGAGGTGTCGATGAGCCAGCCCAACTCCCACCAGAGCTTCAAGCTGATATCCTAGCAGTTGAAACGAATGGTTTGGTTGGTAGTAAAAAGTCCGAAGCTATAGATTCGGGCACAAAAGCTAGTGCGGCAGCTAAAAGCGGTAGTGCGCCAAAAGTTAATGATGCACTAGGCGAGGATGATGAATCAACAGTCACCGAAACTCTGTACACTAGCGAGGCCTACACTAAGCCTTTGCAGCACCCAGCAAAACAAAAGACTGGCTGGCTTAGGGTGGTTTTGATAGTCTTATTAATGCTGGTTGGGATAGTGGGCGGAGTCGTCATTTACTACACCATGACAGCGTAATCTGTTATAATTTTATAAGTGGATATTACTAAAGAATTAAATGATTCTCAAATTGAGGCGGTCAACGTTAAGCGAGGACCTCTCTTAATTTTAGCTGGTGCTGGGAGTGGTAAAACTAAAACACTTACCTATAGAATTGCCCAGCTTATTAGAAACGAAAATATTAAACCAGAGAACATCTTAGCCGTCACATTTACTAATAAAGCGGCTAAAGAAATGAGGGAGCGACTTGGTACTTTGTTAAACCAGCCGGCACTCAACCACAGCTTCATGCCCTGGATGGGTACTTTTCATGGGATATGTGTAAAACTATTGCGAACAAGTGGCCAATATATTGGTATAGATAGAAATTTTATAATATACGATGAAGGCGATAAGCTGTCCTTAATTAAGCAGGCAATGAAACAGGTAAGATTAGAGGATGAAAAAATAAAACCTAACCTAATTGGTAATGCCATTTCAGCCGCAAAAAATGATTTTCTGACACCTGATGACTTGCACAGCCAGGCAAAGTTTTATCAACAAAAGGACATTGCACGCGTTTATGAAAAATATGAAAAATTAAAACAAGCGGCCGGCGCTCTTGATTTCGACGACCTTTTGATTGAAACCGTTAAGCTGTTGCAGCAAAATAAAGTAGTGCGCGACCAGTGGCAGAGCCATTTTAAGCACATACTGATTGATGAGTATCAAGACACTAATAGTGCACAGTATCAAATTATTAAGTTACTTGTAAATAGCGATAAAAACATATGTGCAGTTGGTGACGACTGGCAATCCATTTACTCTTGGCGTGGAGCAGACTATACTAATATATTAAATTTTGAACAGGATTTCCCTGGCACTAGTGTTGTACGACTTGAGCAAAATTATCGTAGTACTGGAAATATATTAGGCGCTGCGGCTAATGTTATTAAAAAGAACACAAAGCGTACTGACAAGGCCCTGTGGACGGATGCTGGTGCGGGTGCGCCAGTCAGGCTGAATGAGGCGGCCGATGAGGCGGCCGAGGCGCGCCAGGTAGCGCGACAGATTGAGACTGCTACCACCGTAGGAGGCCGCAACTATAATGATTTTGCTGTTTTATACCGTACTAACGCCCAAAGCGTAGCCATGGAACGGGCGTTTTTACAGTATCATATCCCGTATAAGATAGTTGGTGGTGTTCGTTTTTATGACCGAAAGGAGATACGTGATCTCGTCGCGTTCTTAAAGGTTGCTTATCAGCCAAATGATACTGTAAGCTTCTCACGCATTAGTAATGTGCCAACTCGCGGCATTGGCGCTACTAGTTTAGAACGTTTTTTGTTTTGGCAGGAAGGTACTGGTTTAAATATTATTGAAGCTTTGTTACGAGTAGAAGAGGCTAATGGATTGACACCAAGGGCTAAGGCGGCTCTCCGGCAATTGGGAGTATTTCTAGAGTCTTTACGACGACAGGCATTCGAGGAGGGTCCTGCACAGTTAATTGAGACTGTGATTAAAAAAACTGACTACCTTGAATACATTAAGGAGGGTACTCCTAAGGACCAAGACCGGGAAGAGAGCGTTAAAATTTTGATCTCAGAGGCACAGCAATTTGCTGACCTCGGTAGCTTTCTAGAAGAGGTAGCGTTAATGTCGAGCGCCGACTCAGCGACTGATGGAAGAAAGGTGACTATGATGACCCTGCATGCGGCTAAGGGCTTAGAGTTTCCTGTTGTCTTTATAGTAGGTCTAGAAGAGGGTATTTTGCCCCACGTGCGCACTTATGACTCTGGTATCGACAGCTTAGAGGAGGAGCGACGGTTAATGTATGTTGGCATGACACGAGCACGAGAAGAACTCATCTTAAGTTATGCGGTATCTAGGTATCAATATGGAACAAAAAGCTACAATATGCAATCTAGGTTTATAGCGGAAATAGGTGACTATCTAGCGGATAGTCTTAAGGTGGGGAGTCCCTATGGTACAGGGCACAGCGCCACTAACCTGCAAGACGAGTTTTTTCAAGATATGGAGCAAGACCCATTTATGGACGAGGTAAACTTATTTGAAGTGGGTGATATGGTGTCTTCTAGCGCCTTTGGTATTGGTGAAGTCGTTGATGTTGATGGCCTGGCTGTAAGTGTTAAGTTTAAAAACGGCAAAGTTAAAAAATTGAACACAACTTTTGCCAGTTTAAAAAAGATATAGAAAATTAAAAAGCTTGCCTGTTGTCGTCTTGTTGTCGCGGCAGGTGGGTGTTATAATATATTAGCAATGTGGCGAATGTAGCTCATTTGGTTAGAGCGTCGGGTTGTGGTTCCGAAGGTAGTGGGTTCAATCCCCATCATTCGCCCCAAATTATAAATTTTATAATTAATAACAATCCTATTAACGGGTTGTTATTTTATAACTCTTGATAAGTTTCGATTTGTGCGCCCAACGCATTAAGGCGATTAGCAAAATCTTCATAACCACGATTGATTGAATAGATATCTCTAAGAACAGAGACGCCCGGCGCAGCTAGCATTGCAAGCAGTATGACTACTGATGGCCTTAGGGCTGCCGGAGAAATTATATCGCCTGGGCGCCACTTAGTGGGGCCGGTAATATAAACTCGATGCATGTCTATAAGGTCAATATGGGCGCCTAGTTTAGTCAATTCAGTAAAGTAAATGGCGCGGTTTTCGTAAGACCAGTCATGAACTAGTGTCCGTCCTTTCGCGGAAGTTGCAATTAGTCCTAAAAAGGGTAAATTATCCATATTAACACCAGGGAAAGGCATGCTGTGGAGCTTGTCTTTTGGTGCCACAAGGTTAGATTTACGTATAGTGATATCTACTAGGCGTGTCCGGTTGTTATTTGCCGTATATTCAGGAGTTAATTCATATTGTAGCCCCATATTTTTTAAGATGGCTAATTCAATTTCTAGAAATTCTATTGGTGCCCGCTTAATAGTGATTTCCGATTTGGTTACTATGGCTGCTGCAATGAAGCTCATAGCCTCAATGGGGTCTTCCGACGGTGCGTATTCTATATCCTGTTTGATGTAAGGCTTACCAGTAATAGTTAAGGTGGTTGTGCCTATACCTTCAATTTTCACACCAAGCTTTTCAAGGAAGAAGCAAACATCTTGGACCATGTAATTTGGGCTAGCGTTACGAATAATTGTGGTGCCATTAAAAAGTGCGGCTCCCATAATAACATTTTCCGTAACAGTATCGCCGCGTTCTGTTAAAAGTATCACCTTTTTTGTGTCATGGTTGGTGGTAACCGTAGCATGGTAGAAGCCATCAGTTTTTGCTTCTACATTGATGCCAAAATGGCTTAAGCCAGTGAGGTGCGGCTCTATGGTGCGGGCGCCAATACTGCAGCCACCAGCAAATGGTAATTTGAACTCCTTATACTGATGGAGTAAGGGGCCTAAGAACATTATGATGGTCCGAGTTTTTTTAGCTGCCTCTATATTCATATTTTCTAAATCTAGTTTCTTTGGGGGGATAATTTCCAGGTCGTTGCCTTTTTGCCAGGTTATTTTAAACCCAATACTTTCTAGTACTTCGATAATCCGGTTAACCTCTTCAATGCGTGCCACGTGCTTTAATTTAGTTGTACCTTTATTTAAGATGGCTGCACACAGCAAGCCTACCGCAGCATTTTTACTAGTATTAACTGCGATAGATCCTTCTAGTGGACGGCCACCATGAACGCGAAAATTTTTTCGTCTTTGGTAGTTAAGGCTAACTATTTCACTTGAGAGCACGTCGCTGATGCGCCCCACCATTTCTAGGCTTAAATTTTGTAGCCCGCTTTCAATCCGATTAACGGCGCTTTGACTGGTCCCTAGCTCTTTAGCTAACTGTGCTTGGGTCATTCCTCTTGAGATCCGTATTTCTTGGATTAGTTTTCCAATACGCTTTTTATGAGAATCTTTTTCCATATGCTTATTATATCATGAGTGATATAATAAAAGTAACAAAGGAGTGCGCATGAAGGACCATAAAATAAAACAGCTTTTACAAGCAGAGAAAAAAAGGCAGGCTAAAGATATCCAATTGATACCAAGCGAAAATTATGTGAGCCAGGATGTTCTTGAAGCACTAGGTAGTGTCTTTACTAATAAGTACTCGGAGGGGTATCCCGGCTCGCGTTATTATGGTGGCCAGCATAATACTGACCAGGTGGAGCAATTAGCTATCAACAGGGCTAAGAAGCTGTTTAAGGCCGACCACGCCAATGTGCAGCCCCACTCCGGTGCGGCTGCCAATGAGGCCGTTTATTATGCTTGGTTAGATAGTGGCGACACTGTCCTAGCCATGGACCTAAGCCATGGTGGGCACTTAACACACGGTGCACCTGTTACAAGAAGTGCCAAGCAGTATAATTTTGTTCGGTATAAAGTAAAAGATGTCGATACTGGTGAAATAGACTATGAGGAGCTGCGCCAGCTAGCCCTAAAGCACCGTCCGAAAATTATATTAGCCGGTTTTAGTTCATATTCGCGCGAACTAGATTATGAAAAATTTGCGGCAATTGGCCAGGAAGTAGGCGCCTTGCTAGTAGCAGACATTGCCCATATAGCAGGGCTGATTGCTGGTAAGGTGGCTAAAAACCCTTTAGACTATGGCTTTCATGTTTTAACCACCACTACCCATAAAACCTTACGAGGACCTAGGGGCGGCATGATATTGTCTCGCGGTCAGGTTAGTAGCCCATTAAAAAGGCCAGAAAAAAACATCAATAATATACCAACCCTAATAGACAGAGCAGTTTTTCCAGGAACCCAAGGGGGCCCACAAATGCATTCAATCGCCGCTAAAGCAGTAGCACTAAAAGAGGCACTTAACCCTGATTTTGAATATTATGCTAAAAGTATATTAGCTAATGCCACAGCATTAGCCGCTTCTTTAAAAAGTAAGGGCTTTATTATAGTAAGTGGGGGCACTAGTAACCACATGATGGTGCTTGACGTTATGAAGAGTCATGGAATTGATGGTAAGACTTTCCAAGAGGAGCTAGAGAAAGTTGGAATTACTGCTAATGCAAATGTCATCCCAGATGACCCGCTCCCTCCATTTGCTCCTAGTGGTTTACGTATTGGCACGCCAGCTTTAACAACCAAGGGGTATAATGAAACGGATATGGAGATGATAGCTAAGTGGATGAATGAGGTTGCCCTTAACCAAGATGGTGATAACGGGCTTAAAAAAGTTAAAGAAGATATAGCCCTGTTTTTGAAAAAGCGTAGTTAGCATTTTAATACTAATATAAAATAAAACCTCGCTAACGAGGTTTTATTTTATAACAAGCTTAGCAAAGATGGTGTAAACTACAGCT